>JBBRUT010000005.1:0-62872 GCA_038247555.1 Phycisphaerales bacterium
ACAACTTCGACGGCACCGCGGCGACAACGCTGTACAGCATCGATTCGGATCTGAACGCGCTGATCATCCACAGCGGTGCACCGCAGTTCTCGATGCTGGCGCAGGTCGGCGCCCTTGGGGTGGATGTGGGTGATGACGTCGAGCACTCCGGGCGCTGATCATGGCGATGCCGTCAGCCCGGACGGCTGCATCTGCCTCTTCTTCACCAGTCACGGTGTCATGAGCCCGCGCAGCCAGCTGGCCATGTTCTTCCGCGGCATCGTCCACCGGTTCCGTGCACGCTTTGGCTCGGGCCGCTAGGTTCGCTACGCTGGTGCCGATGCCTGCCACGATCCATGTGCATAGTTTGCCCAAGCTCACCGCGCCCGGATCGCTCGTGGGCTCCCAGGCTGTGATTGTCGATCTGCTCCGCGCCTCGACCACGATCTGCGCTGCGCTCCACGCGGGCGCGGCGTGTGTGCGTCCGGTGCTGGAACCGCAGGATGCAATCGCTCTGCGGGCGAAGCTTGCTCCCCGCGAGTGTGTGCTGGGCGGCGAGCGCAAGGGCATGCTGATCGCCGGGTTTGATCTGGGAAACTCGCCGCGGGCCTACTCCCCCGAGCGTGTCCGGGGCCGGGATGTGGTGTTCACGACGACCAACGGAACCCGCGCGATCTACGCCGCGGCACGCGAAGGCGCTGCGCGAGTGCTGATCGGATGCTTTGCGAACCTGTCGTCGCTCGTTCGGGCACTCGCCTTCGATGGGCGCGACATTCATGTCCTCTGCGCAGGCACAAATGGGGACACGTCGATGGAGGATGTTCTGTGCGCGGGAGCCATTGTCTCTCGCGTGCTGGCTGCCGGGTCGGGCGCGTTTGTGCACGCGGCCGATGATCAGTCCCGTATCGCCCAGCATGTGATGGAGGCGGCAGAGGCGTCGCCGACCGGGGTTCTGGACGTCATGATCGCTTCCCGCGGCGGGCGCAACCTCATCGACATCGGCCTGCAGACCGATGTTGAGGACTGCGCGAGGAACGACTGGCTGCCGCTGGTACCGGGGTTCGATCCGGCTACCTCGACGATCACACGGGTTGCCTGATGTGCATCATGTAATCCATCTCCGGCGGCTTTCCACCGAGTCTCCGAATGGCGTTGGTCGCCTGCGCCCGGTGATGGATGGAATGCGTGATGCCCTGTAGCAACATGTCTCGGAGTGTCGCCCGGAACATGCTGCCGCGGGAGTCGCGATAGTTCTGAACGCGCGCTAGAGCATCCGGCCCCAGCGATGCGAGAAACGTGCAGCGATCGGAGCGTGTGCGGTCGAATCGTTCATGCAGAGCGGGGATCGGGAGCGATTCGCTCTCATTGGGCCACGGGGTTTCGGGTTCGCCGCGCCATCGCCGGAGCCACGTATCTTCGCCGGCCCAGGTATGCGTGAGCACGCGGCGCAGCGAGCCCGCGCCAGGCCCGATCTCCAGCCCCCGGTCGAGCTGTTCATCACTCAACTCGGCGGACGCGGCGAGCACCTGCGCATTTGCCCAGTCGGAATACTCGACAAATCCTTGGATCATCGCGAGGCTTTGCATGGCTGAGCTCCGTGGGGGCCTACTGCGTTGTGCGGGACGATCAGGACGGAGCGCCCGCATCACTTCCGCCCCGCATGAGCTGGTTGCTCACAAGCGAGCGATACAGGTCGCAGCGGGCAAGCAGCTCGGCGTGCTTGCCGCGATCGATGATCCGTCCATCATCCATGACCACGATCTGATCCGCTGCGAGTACCGTAGACAGACGGTGTGCAACAATGAGGCACGTGCGAGAGGCCTGCACGCCGGCCTTGTCCTTGGGCGAAACAAACTCTGCGACTGCCTCCGCGATGCGTGCCTCCGATTCGGCATCCACCATGCTGGTGGCTTCATCGAGGATCAGGATCGCCGGGTCGCGTAGGATCGCCCTCGCGATGGCGATGCGCTGACGCTGCCCACCCGAAAGGCCCGCGCCCTGCTCGCCAATTTCAAACTCATAGCCGTTGGGTTTGGCGAGGATGAACTCCTCTGCCCGTGCCATCCGCGCTGACGCCCGGACTTTGTCCATCTCCGCCGCGCCGTCTCCAAGGTCCGATGCGCCGTAGGCAATGTTGTCGGCGATGCTGCCGCGGAACAGCACCGTGTCCTGGGTGACGACCGCGATCTGCCTGCGCAGCGACCGCACATTGAAGTCGCCGGCGTCGCGACCGTCGATGAGCACTTTGCCGTGATCAGGATCAAAGAGCCGCGGTATCAGCGAGAGCAGCGTGGTCTTCCCGCAGCCGTTGGGGCCGACGAAGGCGTACGTTGCGCCGTGCGGGATCCGCAGGCTCACCTCTCGCACGGCCGGCGAGGCGGCGCCGGGGTAGCCGAAGCTTACATTCTCAAAGGCGATCGACTCGCGCACCGCCGGCAGCTTCGGCAGCTTGCGTTCGTGCCCGGGTTCGGTTGGCAGCGCGAGCAGCTCGGCGATGCGCGACGCCGCGGCCGACGCCTGCTGGATGTCGTTGAGCAGCCCCGTCAGCGGCTTGAGGCTCGCCCCCGCAATGCCCAGCGAGCCCAGAACCATGATGAATGTCTCGGGCTCGAGGTGGTTGTCGAGGATGGTCTTGATCGCCACGACGGCCAACGCGCCGAGAATGAACAGCGTGAGTGTTTCGATGAGCGGGCTTGCAAGAGCCCGCGCGGTGCGAACCTTGAACTCTTGCGCGACGACGCGCTTGTTGATCCTGTGGAACCGCCCCGCCTCGGCTCGTTCATTCGCATGCACCTTCACCACGCGCAGCCCGCCCAGCGCTTCGCTCGCGGCGTGATAAAGCCCCGCCTGCCCCTCCAGCGCCGATCGTGAAGCGCGGCGGATCCGCTTGCCCAGTTTGCGGATCACGATCGCCAGCGCGGGCGCGATGAGCAGCGCCGCCCCAGCGAGCCTCCAGTCAAACCAGAACGCCGCGGCCATCGCCGCGATGCCCTTGGTCACCTGAGCGACAGCCCGGGAGAGCAGCGCGTTGAATCCCCCGCCCAGCGCGGCGGTGTCATAGACAATCCGGCTCACCAGATCGCTCGGGCCGGATTGCAGAACTGTCTTCAGCGGGAGGTGGATCACCCGGTGGAAGGTCTCGCGACGGATGTTGGCGACTGTCCTCGAGATCACCGTCAGGGAGAGATACGCGTGCATGAAGTTGCACGCCGCGCCGATCATCGTCAGCAACCCCAGCGCGACCATGATCCAGAGCACCGCGTCGAAGGGTTTGGTCGGCAGTGCATCGATCAAACCCCGCGGAACGTGCGGTGCCCACGCCGGAAGCGTCGTGTTCCACTCCGTCACAAGTTGCGGCAGCGTGCGGGCCGCCTTGCCTCCGGCCCCCAGGATGTTGTCCAGAACCGGTTTCATTCCCAGCAGACCGGCCCCGAGGCCGCCGGCCGAAAGCAGCGCAAAGACCATCGCCGCGGCAACCAGCCATCGGTATCGGAGCATCCGCTTTGCAAAGGTCCAGAAGGGCTGCATCGCTAGGGAGTGAAGTATGGGCCGGCCGGGTCACAGACTCCAGCCGATTCCGGGCTCGTTCATGGGCCTTTCCGGGCTATCGTGGGGACGTGCCAAACCCCAACGCGACCTCGCTTCCACCAAAGGTTGCCTTCGTCATCCCCTGTTTCAACCACGGCCAGTTCGTCGAGGAAGCCGTGCGGTCGGCCCTCTTTCAGGAAGCAGCGGACGTACGGGTTGTGATCGTTGACGATGGCTCGACCGACGGCACAACTCCTGCCGCCTGCGACCGTTGCAGGCTGGCGGAGCCGGATTCTGGCCCGCACCGCGTGCACGTGGTGCATCAGCCCAACGCCGGATTGCCCGCCGCGCGGAATGTCGGAGTGCACGCCGCGATGACCTTTGCCCCCGAGCACGACCTCCTGGTTTTTCTGGATGCCGACGACTATGTCGAGCCGTCGTTTGTGCGCAAGTTGTGCGCGAAGCTTCTGGGAACCGAGTCCCCGCAGGTCAGCCATGCCTATTGCCAGGAGCGGCTGGTGGGGCTCGGCACAGGGATCTGGAACGTCCCGGAATGGGACCCGCTTCTGCTGGCGGTGACCAATCTCCACCCCGTGACGTGCGTGGTGCGACGGGACCGCTTCCTGGAAGCTGGTGGTTTCGATGAGACCTTGCGCCTGGGGTACGAAGATTGGGATCTCTGGATGCGCTTTGCCGATCGCGGCTGGCGGGGTGTCCGGGTCAGCGAGCCCCTGTTCATCTGGCGCAGGCACAGCCCCAACACCATGATCTCCGATGCGGTGTCGCGGCACGATGAGCTCTATGGCGCGCTCGTCGCGCGGCACCACGAGTTCTTTGATTCGCACGCGGTCGAGATCATCCGGCTCGCCAACGGGTTGCTGCGATCCGGCGATGCCCACTGGATCGATGAGGACCGCCGGTCGATCCTGCTCTCCCAGCTTCGCGCCCATGTTCAGGATGTGTACAACGAGTGCTTTGCGTTGAGGGAGCAGGCCTCGCGTGATCGCGCGGGCAGGGAAGGGGCGGAGCGGGCGCTTGCAGACGCCCTCGCTCAGGCGAAGGCGGAGGCGGGCCGAATCCGTGAGGAGTACGAAGCCAAGCCCGCGGTGCGGGCATCGCGCAGGCTGCACAAGCTGCTCGATGGCCTGCCAGGTCCGCTCGCTGCGCCAGCGCGGGCGACGCTCCGGGCGATGCGACGGCTGGCGGGCCCGGCGCGAGCAGGCGCAAATGAATGAAAAACGCCGCCCGTTCCTGTTGGATCGGGCGGCGCGAAGGTTCATGCGGCCGGAGCCGCGGCTGAGCAGGATCAGCCGTTGAAGTCGGCAAGGCTGAGCAGCGAGAGCACGGTGCCGCGCTGTGCGCCGAGGGTGATGAACCCGCCGGAGGGGTCGGCGTTGCCAAAACCGAGGCCGTTGTCGATGTGTCGCATCATCGCGACCGTGGGGACATCGGAGACAATCTCGATCGAGAAGAACTGCCTTCCGCCAGTCGACTGCGCCAGCACCTGCGGGTCGGAATCGAGATCAATATCCAGCCGCTCGCCGCCGTCGATCATGCGATCGAGGCTGAGGACAAAGCCGTCGGTGTAGTACAAGCGGATGGTGACCTCAGCGGTCACCGCGGTCACGCCGAACACGTTGAAGTTCGGATTGAAGATGCTCAGCCGCTCGAAAAGGTCATCGCCCGCGCGGGGTGTATCGATGAACCCTTCAGCGAAATCGTGATTGGTTGCGGCGGTCTGCGCGAACGGCGTCGCGAGCGTGTCGCCGAACTCCTGGTGCGCGATCGATGCGTAGATGTTGGCAGCGCCCGAGCTGTAGCGGATGGTGTAGGCCTTGCCGTCGAGCTGAGGGATGACGGAGGCATCGTAGGTTGCGCGGTCTCGCGGCTGCAGGACGAGCGAGCCCGGCGAGATCTGGAACTCCGGCGAGCCGTCGTCGAAGGTGAACGTCAGCGTGATGATCGCCGCGGTGTTGCCGGGGTTGATGAAGCTCAGGCGCTCGGAGATGCCCGAGCCCATGTTGCCGCCGGGCAGGATGCCGCGGGCGAGGCCATTGCCGGTGACGCCAAGAGACGTCGATCCGCCCTTGTCGCCGGCATTGTTGAAGTGGGTGTGCGCGGCGACGATCGGCTCATCGCTGGTGATGATCACCGACATGTTGCCGTCTGGCAGTGCAGGAATATCCGCAATCGCCAGTCCCCCGCGGCGGAAGGCCTCGGCGTTCCTGGTGATCGTAACGGGGTTACCCGTCTCGAAGAAGAACTGGATTGACACGGTCGTGTCGGTATCGCCGGTGTTCTGCCAGACCACAAAGTCAAAGATATCTGCACCCTTGCGGACATCGGGAAGTACCCAGCGGGTGCCCGGCTCGCTCGCAAACGTCTCGCCTGTCGCGGTGCCGAAGTCGTAGTGGCTCAGGTTTACCGAGAGCGGCCCGGTCGACCAGATCTCAATCGCGTAGGGCACGTTGCGGTCGACAAGGTCGTCGGATGCATCGGCCGAACGCGACACGGTGAAGCCGCGGCGGGTGTTCGCCGGGACTGATGCCGTCTTGACAACGATGTCGCGGAACCAGAAGGTCGGGTCGGCGTCGGTGGGATCGCTGGTTCGTGGTGGTTGAGTCTGGCGGGTTTCCGCACGGACGATTGCCTGATAGAAGACCGTGGTTCCGCCGGGGTTGCCCATCGGCACAAACTCGGTGATCGAGCCGCCGGCGAAGCCCTCGGGGTAGTAGTACCGGTGCGTGTAGAACGCCGCGACGTTGGCGGGCTTGATGATCTCCACGTCGGTGATGATCAGGAGTTCGTCTTCCTGAATGCCATCGCCCGCATTAAAGCCTGAGTTGACCGGCAACTCGTTGTACGGCGCGGCCTGGGCAGAGGTCATCATGTCGTTGATGGCCTGCAGCACGGTCCAGGACGGGCCGGTTGTGCCACCAACGATCTTCCCGAAGACGGTGAAGCCTTGGTCGACGGTGTCGAGGAAGGTGTTGTTTCCCAGATTGAAGAAGAACTGGCTGGTAGCCGAGTTCACCTGGCCGCCGACGCGTGCCATCGCGATCGTGCCTTCGAGGTTGGATTGGTTGAACTCGTTGGTGACCGGCGGCTGCGTCGGGATCTCGGCAAAGCCCGTCCCCGAGGGCGCGATGCGCGACAGCCCGCCCTGAATGACGAAGTCGTCATCGAGCCTGTGGAAGAAAGTGCGGTCATAGTCCCCGCGTCGGACATACTCAAGAAAGTTCTGCACGGTGATGGGCGCAGCGTTGTCGAACATCTCGATATCGATGTCGCCCATCGTCGTTTCGAATCGTACAACGGTATTGTTGACGTTCTGCAGGTCGGTGATGAGCGGCAGAGGGGCCGAATCCAGCAGCCGCCGCGCCTCCAGACCTTCAAGCGCGTGCACTACCGGGCCTCCGCGGACGTTCCTCGTCTTTCGCATCGAACAACTCTCCTGCTCTTCTGGTTGATGGACACGGTCCGGTGTTCCCGGTACCGCCCGGCCTTGTTTCTTGCCCCGTCCCGTGGCCCGGTTCCGTCCAGGCATGGGTGAGGGATGGCCGCTCCCGCCCATTTGGCTGGTGGAGTCTACCTGCAACCCCATTCGCCTGCCACGCGGTTGCGGTTCAGGGGGGATGGTTATTGGATTGTGGACACAGGACCGCCCCGATGGACCCGGGGGTCGCTCAGAACCGGCATGAGAGCCTCAGGCGGCGGGTTTTTCGACTTGGCCGGCGTCCTCAAGGACCAGCCGGTCATACTCAGAGAAATCCAGCTTCACGAAAATGTGGGCCATCTCCGGATCAAACTGGGCCCCGGCGCAGCGCTCGATCTCCTCAAGCGTCTCGGCCCGCGGCATGGCGGCACGGTACGAGCGGTTCGAGTTCATCGCATCGAATGTGTCCGCCAGCGCGATGATCCGGGCCATCTGCGGGATGGACATCCCCGCGACGCCATGCGGATACCCCCGGCCGTCGAATCGTTCATGGTGGTGCAACACCCCGGGGAGCACGTCTGACAGCAGCCGAATGTCCTTGAGAATCCGGTAGCCCATCTCCGGGTGCTTCTTGATCGCTCCAAACTCCTCGTCGGTTAACCGGCCGTTCTTGACCAGCACGGCCTCCGGCACTCCGATCTTGCCCACATCGTGGACCAGCCCGGCGATTCTGACGCGATCGGCATCCTGCTCGCTCAGACCGATGGCCTGGGCCAGGCGGTGCGAGAGGTGGGCAACTCGGCGCGAGTGACCGCAGGTGTACCTGTCCTTGGCGTCGATCGACGCGGTCAGGGCTTCAAGCGTTCCGAGGAAGAGTGCCTGCTGCTCGGCATACAGCACGGCGTTGTCGAGGAATGCCCCGACATAGCCGCTGGCAGCCTCAAGCAACTGGATGTCGTAGCTGCTGACCTGCGGGTCATCGCCGTACTTGTCACCCGCCAGCAAAGCGCCGGCATGTCGCCCCGCACGCCAGATCGGCTGCACGAGCACCTGCCCCGAGCCGGGCAGCGTCTGGCCCTGAAGCTCCGTCAGGATCAGCGGCACCAGGGGCTCGTGATCCTGGGAGATCTGGGCCGCGGCGGAGCTCAGAAGCTCGGTATCGAGGTTGATGTCACCGCTGGCAAAGAAGCGGCCGGCCGCCCCGCCAGCGATGGCGGTATCCGGCAGAAACGTTGCGCCGATCCAGGTGAATGGCAGTGCCCCGCGCAGTCGATCGCACATCCGCTGTACAAACTGCGATGGCTGCGTGAGGTCGTTCATCGAACGACCCAGCGTGTACAGCAGGTCGATAGTCTCAAAGCAGTCTGTCAACTGACGGGTGAAGCCCGAGACCGTCTTACCGTGCTCTTCGAGCTTGTTGAGATCGGCCGCCATCCAAAGCAGCGTGTCGCGGAGCGCGGACGCCGAGGGGGCATCAAACCTGGCACGGGGGAGAAGGCTTTTTCGAGTCGCCTGCGCATCCAGATGAGCAGCGCGGCAGGCGGCGAGGAAGAACTCTTCGGTCAGCGCGCGTTCGCCAAAGGCCATCGCGACCACAAAGCCCACGCGCTCCTTGCGACGTTCTTCTGAAAGCGGAATCGCCCAGCACCCCGGGAACAACTCTTCCACCGCCGGGGGCTGCCCCGCGGGAAGCTGGCCCCACTGCTTCACAGCCTCGCGGAGCAGCTTGGTGATCGTCGAGGAACCCAGCAGCAAGCCCACCGGCCCTCGCTCCTGGGGTTCTGAGAGGATGGCACCCGAGTTGTCACACCGCCATGACGCCAGACCGAGAGAGGCGCAGCGATCACGCAGCCCCTGGATCGCCACGCTTGGCGCGTTGGTGATCGCGACCGGAATGGGGTACGACAGCGTGCTCATGCGGCGCGGCACTCCACACTCGGGCTTGCCATCGGGTCGGGCTTGACGGCGCCAGCCGTGAACTTCGCATCAAGGAGCGAGGTCTGAACAAACTCAAGCAGGTCACGCACGCCGAACGGCTTGCCCATCACGCGACGAATGCCCGTCTGGGCCATCTGCTCGGGCTCAAGGATGTGCCCCCTGGCCGTCAGGAGCACTGTGGGCGTGGGCGGAGTGCCGTTCGCCCGGGCTTCCTCGGCCAGGCGCAGGCAGAGTTCCAGCCCGCTCATATAGGGCATCTGCAAGTCGGTAATGATCGCGTCGGGGCTATGGCGGTGGACAAGGTCCAGTGCCTCTTCGCCGTCGCAAGCTTCGTAAACCGTGTAGCCGGCGGAACGGAGCTTGTCGGCAACGACCAGACGAATATGCGTCTCATCGTCAGCCACGATAATCGTGGCGCTCGAACGGGATGTCGTCGATAGCGAAGTCAATGCATCGCCTCCTTCAGCCTCTTACCGATTCCAGAACTGCAAGTCTGGATCGGCATCGACCGGGGAGCGCGAGCGCATGAGGTTGTGCCGACGTGCGCGACAATCGCCCCCCGACGCGTGCGTCATAGCCGTCAGAACCAGCGCAAATACGCGGACAGAGTTATCTGACTGTCGTCGACCGGAGAAAGTGGCCTCGCCGGGCGGGATTACTGGCCGCTCGTCCTCGTCGCGTCGGTTGGCCGGGGCGGGGGAGCATTCTTCGCCCGCTCGACTTCCTGCATGACCTGCTCATGCACTTCCGGAGTCACGTCGGGCGGCGGCGGCTCTTCGCTCCCAAGGCTGACCCACCCCTGCTGGAACACCACAAACACCGCGACCAGCACGATCACCGCCACCGAGACGGCGACCTTGATCTTCTGGGCGTTATCGAGGTTGCTGCCCTTCGTGCCGCCCTTCGACCCGGATTTGCCTGGGGTCTTTGACGGCGTTTTGGACGTCCCGGTATCAATTGATGTACGAGCCATGGCATCAGCCTCTTTGCGAAGATTCAAACTCGTTGGGTACGACTACCGCAAGCTTAACCGACCTCGCGGCGTTGGAACAGTGCGACGGCCAAGGAAAGGAACACCCCGATCTGCGCAACTCCATAGAGCAGAACCAACAACATATGGCCTGCGGGGATCGGCTGGTCCTGCGAGATCGCGTCCACCAACCAGAAAAACTGAATGTTGGGGACAATCGCCCACGCCGCCAGAAACACCGGATTGAACACGGCCGGAGCAAGGAATATGTAATCACCTGTTCTGGGTGGTCTTGTGACGAAAGGGGTATCCGCGCCCACTCGCTGGACCTTCAGCGTCTTGCCCGGGCCCTCAGACTCCACAATCACCAGCGCGGGTGTGTTGTTTCTATTGCCAAGCTCTGCGAACTCGGTCAGGCTGCCCTTGTACGGCTCATACGGCGCAAGGGCCATTTGGAAACCATTAGGGTTCTCGCCATAATAAAAGGGCAGGCCCGGCTTGAGTTGCCGACGCGGGTCAAACTCGAGCGTGATGTTGTACACATCGCCGTTCTGGTCGAGGGTCGCCTGATTCGCCAGTTGCGGCTGGGCCGCCCCGATCACTCCCACAAAGCTGCTGTCGATGGCCCGACTGCCCAGGAAGTGGTTCGAGAGCATCCCGAACATGAACGCCCCGCAGCACACCACCAGCGTCATGACCTGCCCCAGCCGGGCGGACGCCGCGGTCGCGATGGCGGTCAGCACGAGCAGGGCCATCACCACCGACGCCGCGGCGATGGTGATCTGGGGCTTCAGATCCGAGCTCGGGGCCTGAATCTCCCATCGCTTGGAGACCAGCAGCACCCCGACATAGGCAGCCACAATCAGCGGCAGCAGCAGGAGTGTTGCGGTCTGCGGGAAGACCCAGCCGTAGAAGAAGTTACACCAGATCGCCACGGCCACCGCGATCCCCACGGCCAGAAGCGAAAACAGCACGACCGGCCCATCGACATCGTCGGCGGAAGTGGACATCACCTCGTGACGCACGCAAAGCAGCAGGAACACGGACATGGTGATGCCGGCAATCAGGATTGCTCCGGCCACACCGATGTACTTGCCCAGCACCACCGTCACCCGCGACACCGGCTTGCTGACGACGGTGAGGACGGTCTTGTTGTCGATCTCGCGACTGATGACCGCCGTCGCCAGGAACGCCGCCAGCAGCACGCCGCAGACAAAAATCGTCGCCATGCCGACATCCAGCAGCAGCTTGTTGTCCCCTGAGACTTCGCCCGACTCGGTCATCCCCATGGTGAACCCGGCGGACCAGGTTGTCAGCAGCAGGCAGATCCCGGCGAGGGCGATGAGGATGAAATAGATCGGCTGCCGCACGCTCTCGACGAAGGTATTGCGCGATATGGTGAGGAGTTGCGACAGCATTCGGTGCCAGAATCCCATCAGTCGGGGAGGGTTCAGCCGTCCCTTGGGGACGAGAGGGGACTTTCCGCGAAAGAAAGTTCACGGGTGCAGACGAACATAGGGGCCAGACTGTCGTACATCAACGTACCGGCGGGTCTCGCGGTTCGCGCACAGGCGGACTTCGTCATGCGGTCAGTCGGTGGCTATTGTCCACGCCCTGTCGACGTTCTGTCGGCGGAGAGAGGGGCGGAACTGGTTGATCGGGGAGCTTTCAGGTGGGGGACGATGGGCTCGGAACCGTCGGAGTCGTCAGCGCTGCGGCATACCTGCCGGCGTGTGGACAGCCCCGACCTCCCGGGTGACAACTCGTCCCCCCGCATTTTCGGAGCGGATTGGTTAGGCTGAGCACTCGGGAGGGGGGAGGGGATCGAGACGCATCGGGGTGGTGGCCGGAGCTTTGTGACAAGCATGAAGGCTGACTTTCAGAGCTATAGGCGTGCCGCGAGTGTCAGTCTGCTGGGGTTTGCACTCCAGTTGGCGATGGGACTTGCGCTTCTGGTCTACGCGGTGATTGGCAAAGACCCCGCCGCGATGACCGCGGCAATGTTTGCGCTTCTGGGTCTGGTGGTCTGGCTGTCACTCGCGATCGTGTTCGATCAGCACCGGCGGGAGCGTCTGGAAGCTCTCGAAGCCGCCTCGATCGCGGCTCAGGGCGCGCGGGCCGCCTCGGTGTTTGGCGAAGCGGGGGACGAACTGCTCGTCGCCGCGAAGCGCCTGCAGTGGATGCACCGCATCCTGCTGCCATCGATCAGCCTGATCCTGGCCGCCGCTCTCATCGGCCTGGGGCTCTGGCAACTGGGCAAGGGCAGGGAGTTCTTCAATCTTGCAAGGTACATCGAGCCCGCCGTGGTCCCCGGCTGGCGGATCACGATCGGCGCGGCAGTGGCAATCGTCGGGTTCCTGTTTGCCAGATTTGTCGCGGGCATGGCCAAGCAGCCCGTCTGGTCCAACCTCCGTGCAGGCGCGGCCTTTGCGGTCGGAACCGCGCTCGTCGGCGCGGCCATCGCCATCGGCCATGCGATCGACTATCGCGGCACCAACTCCGTCGCATGGGCGATGCAGATCGCCGTCGCCGTCACGATGATCGTGATCGGAGCGGAGATCGTCCTCAACTTCCTGCTTGGCATCTACCGTCCACGCCGCCCGGGAGATGTTCCTCGCCCGGCGATGGATTCCAGGATCCTGGGCTTCGCCGCCGCCCCGGACCGCATCGCCGAGTCGATCGGCGGCGCGTTGAACTACCAGTTCGGCTTCGATGTCACCGGCAGCTGGTTCTATCAGCTCCTGAGCCGTTCGTTTGCCACGCTGATTGTTGTCGGCGTGCTCGTGCTCTGGTCGCTGACGTGCATCGCCGTGGTTCAGCCCAATGAGCAGGCACTGCGGATCCGCTTTGGCCGGAACGTCACACAGGAACGTGCTCTTCAGCCCGGGCCGTATCTCAAACTGCCGTGGCCCTTTGAGCGCATCGAGCGTTACCCCACCGAGAGCCTGCGCCGCATCGATCTGGGCGGCGAAGCGCCGACGATTACGACGGCCATCCTTTGGACCAACGACCACAAATCCGTCGAGCGCATGTTCATCGTTCAGCCCGAGGCGGTTGAACGAGTGGCAGGCCAGGTCACCGCGCGCGATCGCTCGCTCATCGCCGCCGAGATCCCCCTGTTCTACACCGTCAGCGATCTGGTGAAGTTCAACAGCATCGCGGTTCCTCAGGACCGCGAGAAGGTCCTCAAGAGCGAGGGCCAGCGCGAGATCATGCGATACATGGCCACGCGCAGCGCTGATGAACTCCTCGGCTACGGCAGCGCGGCGGTCGGCGTGGAACTCCAGCGGCGCCTCACCGAACGCTTCAAGGAGTACGGCGTCAACATCATGTCCGTGGGCATCAAGGGCGTGCACCCGCCCCGCGAGACAGCCGAGAAGTTCCAGGAGGTCGTCAGCGCCGGTCAGCGCCGAGAGGCCGCCATCGAGAACGGCATGAAGGAAGCCGAGCAGATGCTCATCGAGGCGGCCGGCTCGCTGGAGCAGGCAAGCCAGATCGTCAACGCCATCAACCGCCTCGAGCAGCTTGAGGATCCGGCTGCGAAAGCCGTTCTTGAAGCCGAGATCGCAGATCTCATGTCCAAGGCGGGCGGTGCCGCGGCCATCGCCCTGCAGGACGCCCGTCGCGAGAGATGGGAGAAGCACATGGATGCCCGCTCCCGCGCCGAGCAGCACAACGGTGAGATTGCCCAGTACGAGGCCGCGCCTTCTGTCTACATCGCCCGGAAATACTTCGACGCCCTTCGTGAACTGATGGCCGACAAGCGCGTGTACATCGTTTCCGATGCCGGCACAGGACTCGAAGTCCGTGTCGATCTCAACGACGCCGCCATCGGCGGAAACCTTTTCGAGAATCCCAACGCGAACCAGCCGCCGCAGTGAATCCCTGAACGGCCCGGCCCTGCGGATCACATCCGCGGCCGGCGCATGAGGAGACCGGTCCTTGCAACGCTCCACAGGCCTCATCGTCCGATTCCTGATCATCGCCATCGTGGTGCTGACGTTTGTCGGCTTCATGGTGTCGTACACCGTCGGCTTTAACGAGAAGGCGGTCGTCGCGACCTTCGGCCGTGCCGACGAGACCTCGGTCATCACGGACCCAGGCCTGCGCTTCCGCATCCCCTATGTGCACTCGGTGACGCGGTACGACACGCGCCTGCGCCTGGTCGAGACGGTCCCCGTCGAGCTTGGCACCGCCGATCAGCGAACGCTCGCCCTGACCGCGTATCTTGCCTGGCGCGTCGAAGACCCGCTGAAGTTCTACAAGCGGTTCTCCGGCTCCGGCGACGGCGCGGTGGATCACTACGACGCGGCGCGAAGCATCCTGCTCAACCAGCTCGGCAGCGCCATGACCGTGGTCAGCCAGTACCGCCTCGATGAACTCCTCTCCTCGGATGTCAACGGCTCCAGCCTCCCAGAGCTTGAGCAGCGCATGCTCGCGATGCTCAATGGCGGGGGCGGCACAGCCGGATCGGTCGGCGGTCTGGCCGATACGGGCATTGTCCCTGTCGCTGTCGGAATCTCTACCATCTCGCTTGCGCAGGAAGTCACCAAGAGCGTGATCGACCGCATGAACAAGAACCGGGAGAAGATCATCGGCGAGACGCTCAGCCAGGGTTCCAGCCAGGCCGCGGCCATCCGCTCCAGCGCGGAGAACGACGCCAAACGCATCCTCGCCTTCGCGCAGACTTCAGCCGGAAGGATCCGCAATCAGGCCCAGGCAGAGGTCACCGCTTTCACGGAGCGCATGAACGAGAAGCCGGAGCTTGCGGTCTTCCTCAAGAACATGGAGCTCATGCGTCTTGCCCACGGCAAGACGACCACACTCGTGTTGCCCACCAGCCTGCCCGGGCTTGAGTACTTCACCCCCGGCGCATCGAGCTTCCTGCGCGATGGCAACATCCCGACGCTCGGGCTGGATCGGCTGGTCACTCCGCCCGCCCGCACCGGCCGTCCCGCTGCCGCAGCGCCGGCCGGAGAGGAGGGAACGCGATGAGCAATCTTCCCGGAGGCGGCCCCTCCTCCGCCAACCCGCTTTCCCGTCGCGAACGCCGTGTCGCGGCCAGCGTCCGCCTCAGCGGCGCTGAAGGCTCGCAGACCGCCGACATGGCGATGATGATGGACCCGGCGACCAAGTCGCTGGCCGATGCGCTCCGCTGGAGCTATCGCGTTCTGCTCATCGCGATCGCCGTGCTGATCATCCTCTTTGCCGGCTCGGGCTTCACCAAGATCGAAGAGACCGAACGCGGGATCAAGCTGCGTTTCGGCCGTGTCATCGATCGCAACCTGATGGCCGGTCCGCACCTTGGCTGGCCAGCCCCCATCGGCGAGATCATCCGTGTCCCGATGGGCCGTCAGACGATCGAGCTCCGCAAGGAGTTCTTCCCCAGTCTCGCCGACAACGAAGAGCGTCAGCTCGCCTCCGACGGCTCCGCCATCCTGGCCGGCGGCGGCTCCGATTCCCTCGACCCCAATGTCGATGGTCAACTGCTCACGGCCGATGGGGGGATTGTCCACGCACGCTGGTCGGTTGATTACCGCCACGATGAGCTCGACCCGGTACTCAATGCCCAGAACATCGGCGATGAAGCGGCCGAGCGCCGGATCGTCCGCGCCGTCGTCATGCAGGCGATCGTGCGCTCGACCGCGAGCCTCACGCTCGACGAGTTCATGCGCAACATCCCCGACGCCAAGCGTGAGAACCAGAGTTTCCGCACCGTCGAGCAGCTCTCCCTCCAGGCATCCCAGGCGATGCTCGACAAACTGCAGTCGGGGATTCGGATCACCTCCCTCACGCTGAACCAGAAGTTCCCGCCCCGCCGCGTCATGCCGAGCTACTACCGGGTGCAGGCCGCAGAATCGCAGTCGGCCGCGCAGATCGAGGACGCCGTGTCCTCCCGGCGCGAGAAGCTGCAGGCCACCGCCGGAGACTCCGCAGAGTTCATTCTCGCCCAGATCGATCAGTACGACCTGGATCTGGCAACGAAGGACACCGCCGCCGCCGAGGCAACGCTGGCGCGTATCGAGCGCCTGCTCATGGGGCAACCCGTGGAGATCGACGGCGAGACCCTCCGCCCCAGAATCTCAGGAAGCGTGACAACACTTCTGGATGCCGCGCGCCAAGAGCGCACGACGCGGGTCGCGTCCGCCAAGGCCGAGGCGGATCTGTTTGACGCCAAACTCGCCGCGTTCAAGGTCAATCCCAAGGTTCTGCTCAACGGCGACTGGGCCGACGCTTACCAGGCATTTGCCGCGCGCCCGGACACGCAGATCATGCTGCTTCCCCTCGGCTCCGAACGCATGGTGCTGATGATCAACCGTGACCCCGCGCTAGTCCGTTCGCAGGAAATGGCCCGGTACGGCCGGGAGTTCGATGCCGCTGAGAGCGAGCGGATCCGTGCGCGCGAGCGTGCACGCTTCGAGCAGCGGATGGACACCGGAACCAAGGCGAGCCAGTAACAGCCGCGCTGAGCGGACGGAGCTTCGATGGTCCAGAGTCTGACAAGCACCGGGGCCAGAGCCATGAGCGCCGGTCAGCAGCGTGAGATGGTTGTCGTCTGTGAACGGTTGACCAAGGTGTTCCGCGACTTCTGGATGCGTCCGCGCGCCAAGGCCGTCAACGCGGTCAGCTTCGAGATCGTGCGGGGCGAGGTCTTTGGCCTGCTGGGTCCCAACGGCTCGGGGAAGTCGACCACCATCAAGATCATCCTGGGTCTTCTCCACAAGACCTCGGGGCTTGTATCGGTCTTCGGTAAGCTTCCCACCGATGTCGAGGTGAAGCGCCGCATCGGGTATCTGCCCGAGGAGTCGTACCTCTATCCCTTTCTCAATGCCCGCGAGACGCTCGAGTATTACGCCAAGCTCTTCGAGCTAGACCGCACCGTCCGCAAGCGCCGCATCGATGAACTGCTCGACATGGTCGGGCTGACGGGCGCACAGTTCCGCCCTGTTCGCGAGTACTCCAAGGGCATGCAGCGACGCATCGGCATCGCCCAGGCGCTCATCAACGATCCGGAGTTCCTGATCCTCGATGAGCCGACCACCGGCCTCGATCCCATCGGCACGCGGCAGATCAAGGACCTGATCATCGCTCTCGGCCGTCGCGGCAAGACCATCCTCCTCTCCAGCCACCTCCTCTCCGACGTCGAAGACTGCGTCGACCGCATGGTGATCCTCTACGGCGGACGCATCCAGCGCGAGGGCACCTGCGACGAGCTGCTGGAGACCGAAGAGTCCACCGTGCTGGAAACCGATCCGCTCGACGAGGGCACCATCAACGCGATCGACCGTCTCATCCGCGAGCGAAGCGGGGGATCCAAGTCCGTTGTGCGGGTGTCCAAGCCGCGGCAGAAGCTCGAGGATCTCTTCGTGCAGATCGTTGATGAGGCTCGCGCGCAGGCGGCGGAGACCAGCGGCGCACAGCACGGCGGAAAGACCGCATCGTTCCTCTCCGATGGTGAGAATGGAGCCGCGGTCATCGACTCGCTCCTGGCCGCGGGCCGTACCGCCGAGCCCATCGCGGCCCCTGTTTCCGATGCGCCTGCCGCGCCCTCCGGCCCGGACCGCAATGTGCTGGAAGACCTGCTCAAGCCGGTTCAGGATGAGCCCGCCCGGGCTCCCGATCTGCTCCCGTCCGCGCAGTCGCCCGGCGCAGGGGCATCGAGGCCCAGGGCCGACGTTGATCTCAGCATGATCGAGGGATTGGTTGATGACTCGAACCAGCCGGGCAAGGACGGGGCGGGGGGGCGCCCGTGAAGCTCCGCGATTCGATCGCGGTCCTGGACCGCGCACAGCGCTCCAGGGGCTTCCGCATCGTGGCCTCCATCGCGGTGCTCATCCTCGGGATGGCCGCACTGGGAACGTACATCGTCACCCGGGCCGCGGCCGACAAGGTTGAAAGCCAGTTTGAGCAGTTCGCGCCCGTGCTCGGTGCGGATGCCACAGCGGAGGAACGCGAGGCGTACGAGCAGGCGAAGTCGACGACCGAGAAGACCGCCGCGGCGATCAATCGCATCCTCGCCGCGCGTGCGGACCCGACCACCGTTGCCGTCGGCATCGCTGCGCTCACCGTGATTGCGGTGAGCGTCGTCTGGCTGGGGATCGGGCTGTCGTCGCTTCTGGTGGTGCTTGCGCTGGCGGCGGTGGCGTGGCCACTCGTCCGCTGGGGCGAGGGAGGCTGGCGGGATGCCGGGCTGTTCATCGCCGCGGTTGGCTCGCTCTCCTTCTCGTTCATCGTGCTGATGGAGATGCTCAAGCTGGCCCTGAGCGGTCCAACCGCGATCCTCGCGATCGCGCGGAACGTGGTGATCGAGGCCGTGCGGATGAAGGTCTCGCTGGTCTTCATCGTGCTGCTGCTGCTGGCGCTCGCCGCTCTCCCGGGCCAGCTTGATCCTGAAACCCCGCTGCGGTACCGTGTGCAGTCGTTCCTGCAGTATGGCACCGGCGGCGCGTTCTGGATCATCGCCCTGCTGGTGCTCTTCCTCTCTGTAGGCACAGTGGCCTTCGAACAGCGCGACAAGGTCATCTGGCAGACCATGACCAAGCCCGTCGCGGCGTGGCAGTATCTGCTGGGCAAGTGGCTGGGGGTTGTCGGTGTGGCCGCGGTTCTGCTCGCGGTCAGTTCAACTGGCGTCTTCCTGTTCGTGGGCTATCTGCGGGATCAACGTGCGATTGGCGAGTCCGCGCCCTTCCGTTCCGCCGGGGCGGATTTCATCGCCGAAGACCGGGAGATTCTCGAAACGCAGGTGCTCACCGCGCGGGAGTCTGTACACCCGATCCTGCCATCGCTCGACCCGTCCGCCCTCGTCGACGAGATCGGCCGGCGCATCGAGCGTGCCCGCCTGGGCGATCCGGCTTTCCGCGAAACTCCCGAGGAACGCGGGCGGATCATGCAGGAGATCCTCAACGAGCATCGCGATTCGCTGTTGGCGATCGAGCCGGGCAACCGCGAGCGGTACGTCTTCCTTGGTCTGGGCCGCGCAAAGGAACTCGCCGAGAGCATCACGTTCCGATACCGCATCGATTCGGGGGGCAACGATCCGCGTGCACTCCTGAAGCTCAGCTTCGCCGCCGACAACATGATCCCGCTTGTTCGCGAGGTTCCGCCAGGTCAGACGTTGACGCTCAAGCTCAACCCCGCCTCGATCGACAAGGACGGCCAGCTCCTGCTCACCATCGTGAACGGAGATGTGTATACCCGCACGCCCAACCCCGAGACGATCACGTTCCCCCCCGATGCGATCGAGATCTACTACCCCGTATCAAGCTACCGCGCCAACTTCATCCGCGTAATTCTCGTGCTGTGGATGAAGCTCGCGTTCCTCGCGATGGTCGGTGTCTGGGCCGCGACACACCTGTCCTTTGCGGTTGCGTGTCTGGTGGCTTTCGGGGTCTTTCTGATGGCCGAGTCCGCGGGGTTCCTCACCGAGTCGCTCGAGTACTACGCCTCCCGCGGCGACAAGGACGAGATCCTGTGGATGCGGGTGGCCATCCGCGCCGTGGCCGTTCCGGTCGCCTTCGCGTTCAACTTCTATTCGAATCTCAAACCCACGCAGCACCTGGTGGAGGGGCGCATGCTCGGGTGGGGCGCCGTCAGCACCGGGGTTGTGGTGCTCGGCGCGCTGACCTCGATTCTCTACGGCATGGGCGTCATGATTTTCCGCCGGCGTGAGCTGGCAACGTACTCCGGGCAGTAAGGCACACGATGCGACGCGACAGGATCATCCAACTTGTGGCCGTCGGTGTGATGGCGATGTTCTTCTGCATCCAGGGCCTGCTGGCGATGCACCTTGCCGCCTCGGTCGGACGCAACAAGCTGGTGTACGCCGATACCGCCGAGAAGGGCGACCCGCCGGAAGTCGGCGTCGGGATCGCGATGGGCGCGTTCCGCGGCGTGTTCGTCAACTTTCTCTGGATCCGCGCCAACGAGCTCAAGGAAGCCGGGAAGTACTACGAGGCCATCGACCTGGCGCGCACGATCACACGTCTTCAGCCCCGCTTCCCGCGTGTCTGGGCGTTCCATGCCTGGAACCTTGCGTACAACATCTCTGTTGCCACGCAGACGCCGGAGGAACGCTGGCAGTGGGTGCAGTCGGGCATCAACCTGCTGCGCGCCGAGGGCATCCCGGCGAACCCCGCCGACATCCTGCTTCACAAAGAGCTCGCATGGATCTACCTGCACAAGGTGCAGGGGTACACCGACGATGCGCAGAAGTACTACAAGCGGATGCACGCCCGCGAGTGGACAATCGTCCTGGGGGAGCCGCCGGCAATGCCCCTTGGCTCACGCGGGGGCGGCGAGCTCCTGCGTGACATGTATATCACCGAGTGGCTCGAGCCGATCGCCGGGGCATATGACACGCTTGATGAGCTCTACGCCGCCCATCCGAGCGCCCGGGAACTCGTTCGGAGGATCCGGACAGATGTCGGCGTTGAGCTCGATGAGCAGCTCCTGGAAGCGCACGAGATCTTGCAGAGCTATGCGGGCTACGCGAGCGAGATCGGGATTCTGCCACGCTGGTTCCAGACGGACAAACTCGTTGCGCTGGCCAGCGATCCGACCTTTCAGGATTCTGCGCCGCACCTCATCCGGCACATCCGCAAGCGCCTGCTGATCGACAAGTACCACATGGAGCCGGACCGGATGATCCGGTACACGCGCGAGTATGGTCCGATCGATTGGCGACACCCCGCGACCCATGCGGTGTACTGGTCCGCCCGCGGCTCGGAGGAAGCCCTCCTCCGCATGACGGAGAAGAATCGCAGGAACTACGACCTGCTCAACACCGACCGAGTGACCATCCAGGCGATTCAGGAACTGTTCCGCTCCGGCTGGCTGATGTACGACATCGCCAACCCGCAGTTCTATCAGACACTCCCGGCTGTCGAGTTTGTGCCTGTCTATCAGCAGGTTCTGGAGAAGATCTCCAAGCGGTCCGACTTCGATTCCGAGACCAAGACCTTCAGCTTCTACTCCGCCGGCTACGAGAACCTTTTGCGAGACTCGATTCGCTTCCTCTATCGCCGCGGCGACAAGGGGCGGGCCGCCGAGAGTTACGAGCTGCTCCGTACCTGGTCCGGCGTCAACACCCACCGGCCGGATCTGAAGGATCAGGTGACCAAGCCCCTTGCCGAGTTCGTTGAAGATGAGATAACCCGCGACGCCCGCCAGACCAGCCCGAGCGTTGCCCAGCAGGAAATCATCGGTGCGCTCTTCGCGGCGTATGTCACCGGCCTCCTGCAGGGCGATGCCGAGCTGTTCCGGAATAACTTTGAGTACGCCAAACTCTTCCACCAGACCTACCAGAAGGAACAGAACTTTCGTACGAGCGTGGCAGGCGATGAGGGCCGCATGGCGCTCAAGCCCTTCGACCACATCGCCGCGCTCGTCCTGGCCGGCCTTGTTGAGGATGCCGGTGTTCCGCAGGGCGCGCTGATGTACCGCCGCGCCCCGATTGACCTGCAGGCACGGGCCTATGTGCTGCTTGAGAAAGGTCAGCTTCGCGGCCGTCTCGATGCTGGCGAGCAGCAGGGCGCCCCGCCCTTTGCGTTCTGGATCCCCGCGCCCGAGGGCGTGACCGAAGGTGCTCTGAATATGTTCAGGGAACAGATGCTCGGCGCGACAGTTGACCCCGAGGCGCCCCCAGAGCGCGACATCGCCCCCAAGTGAGTCACACCTCGCCCGAGGAACCGGAATCTCTTTCGGGGAGTGCCGCGGGTCGCACGGTCAGCAGCATCTTGTCCACACGGTGGCGGTCCATGTCCACCACCTCAAAGTGGTAGCGGTCAAACTCGAACGTATCGCCCGTCGAGGGGATGCGGCCAAGGTACGCCAGCACGAATCCGCCCAGCGTTTCGAACGTCGTCTCGTCTTCCTTGGGCAGGAATATCTCCGAGCCGTCCGGCCCGAACATGAGCGTGCGGAGATCATCGACGGGCAGCATGCCATCGAGCAGGAACGAACCATCGGCTCGCGTGACGACCATCGGCTCGGGGTCGGCGTCGCTCCCGCCGGTCACATCGCCCACAATCGCTTCGACAACGTCGTTCAGCGTCACCAGTCCCTCCAGCACGCCGTACTCATCGAGCACGAACGCGACACGGTCCTGCCGCTGACGGAAGGTTTCAAGCAGTTTGAGCGCAGGGAGTGTCTCGGGGACATACACCGGCTTGCGCACAAGTTCGGCGAGCTTGATCTCATCGCTGATGAGCCCGCTCTTCACCAGGTCCTTCACGTGGACCACCCCGATGAGATCGTCGAGCCCGGTATTGCACACAGGGAAGTGCGAGTGGCTCGATGTCGCCACGGCAACGCGGATCCGATTCACACTCGCATCGGCGGGCAGCCAGTCGATGTCCGGCCGCGGCACCATCAGCGATTTGACTGTCCGGTCCGAGAGCGCAAAGACCCGCTCGACGATCTGCTGCTCCGATTCGTGGAAGATGCCCTCGCTGGTCCCCGCCCGCATCAGCGAGCGGACCTCCTCCTCTGCGCCCGCATTGCCCACGGGTGCCCGGAACGGCAGCACGCGGAGGATGAGGTCGGTCGTGTGCGAAAGCGCCCACACCATCGGCGCGGCGACCCGCGACACCAGCCGCATCGGGCGAGCGAAGAACGCGGCGAACTTCTCCGGCGATGACTGCGCCAGCCGCTTGGGAACCAGCTCTCCAAACACGATCGTCACAAAGGTGATGACCAGGACCGTGAGGGTCAGCGACAGAAGCGTCGCGTACGGCGCAAGAAACTCAATCTCCGCGATGCGCGGGGATAGACGATCCGCGATGGCCGATTCGCCGAATGCACCTGAAAGAATGCCGATGAGGGTGATGCCGATCTGGACGGTGGAAAGGAACCGCGTCGGCTCATTATGAAGTTCAAGCGCTGCGCGCTCGCCCGCTCCGCCCGCCTTGGCCGCGGCTTCCAGTCGGGCCTTGCGCGAAGTTGCCAGCGCCATCTCCGCGGCGACGAACACCGAGTTGATCAGGATCAGCAGGGCCAGGAACGCGAGTGCCATAAGGTGTGCACAGTAGCAGAACGCGCCCGGGCGCGGATGCGAAGCACGCGGAAAAACGCCGCTTGTTCAGGGGAAAGGGACCAACGCCGGCGATACCGCTCAGACAAGCACGTCAAACGTACCCAGCACCACCGCGATCCCGCCGCCCGCAGGGTTCCCGGCAACGTCGAACACCTCATTGGCGAGCAGAACGATCGAGTAGGTGCCGTTCTCGGAGGGGTCCCAAGTGCCGCCGGGGGGCGTGAAGCGATAGGTCACGACCATCGGTGTGCCATCGGTGGTGCGGGAGATGCTGACCAGTTCGACAAGCAGTGAGAACGCGCCACCCGGTGCGTCGATGCGGATGTCCCCATCGCCGATGCTCGAGCGCAGCACGGCCTGGTTATCGCCGAACCGCACGCGGATCAGCGATGGCGTGACCGTGGTGTCTGCGCTGATGAACTCGCTGCTCGGCCCGAAGGTGTCAGTCAGCCGGAACCGCTGATCAACCGCGGTGTCGATGGTCACTCCCTGGACCGTCGCCTCACCGGTAAATCGCCCGGCCACGATCCGCGCGCTGGGGGCCATGTTCCCCACGATGGTTACATCGCCGATCCGGCTCTTGTTGACCTGCTTGATCCGGTCATTGCCGTCGTTGAACACGCCGTTCACCGGGTCGAGGCCAGCGCCCACGATCGAGTTGCGCATCCTGCGGCCAACGGTGAGCGAATCCACCCGCCCAAAGCCGAAGCGATCCGCTGCGTCGCCCGTCCCGCCCAGACGCCCATCGTTCCCCAGCTTGGCACCGGCCAGGATCTTGGCGCCGAGCATGTCGATGCCGACATTGACCGCAAGGAAGTTCTTCGCGGCGATCGTGCCGCGGAACGTGTTCTCGATATCCAGCAGCGAAAGCTGAAGCGTGAACGAGGCGCTCCATCGCACCGTGCTGGTGCGAGCGACAATCGACCCGCCGCGGCCGACGATGTTCCAGCTGCCCCCGGTGAGCGAGCCGCCGATTTCAGCGGTCCCCAACGTTGGGAAGTTGCCCATCCGGCCCGACAGATCGATGCTCGCGCCAAATGCGCCGGTCGAGATCAGCGAGTTCAGCCACTGCGCTTCGATCAGGTCGGTCGGCGAAGAGGCCGAATCCGTCCAGCTTGCAACGCTCAGAGATTCGATTGCGCCCGGCGTGGAGATCGATGCATTGGTCACCGCTCCCAGCGCGATGACGGTGGCGACGCCCGCCTGGCCAATGGTGATCGAGACTTCCGCCGCGGTTCCGCCGACATTGCCGAGTGTGAGTGTTCCGAGCGTGCCCGAAACCGACAGCGAGCCCAGCAGACGAACGCTTGTGCCCGTGATCGAGGAGACCGATCCGGCGATGACGATGTCGTCGATATCGACGATCCCGTCGCCACCGCTGGCCGCGATGCCCAGCCGCGAGTTCGCGCCCGCGCCGGTAACGTTGATGTCAAAGCGGCCATCGTCGCCCTGCGAGACGGTGCCCATTCCCCCGTCAAAGAGCTGAAACTGAACAATCGTCCCTTCAGGATCAACCTGCTCCAGGATCGCGTTGCCGCGGCCGGGCAGGTTGCCGAACTTGATCTCCAGCGGAAAGAAGTCATCGCTCGCGGCGACGTTATTGCTCTGGTTTGTGTCGCCGATCTGCTGATTCGGAGTGATGCGAACCAGGAGGAAGTAGTTGCCCGGCGTCATGGTCGCAGGAATGCGGACCTGATCTGAGAAGTCGCCGAAGTCTCCAGAAGAAAGCGAGATCGGCAGGCTCGGATACGACCCAATGTTCACGTCGTTGGAATCGAAGCTGATATCGGTCGAAAGGAAGAAGTTGATCGAAACGAGCCCGACCGCGGCCATGGGGCCGTTGTTGTCGATGATCACTCCCGCGTTAAATCGATCGCCTGGCACCATGGGCGAGGGCACGCTGAACTCCTGAAAACTCACGGCCAGATCCGCCGTGAGCATCTGCCGCGGCTCCAACGGCTCCGCGACGAACGCGGATGAATCGCCGCCGAACTTGCGCAAGGATCGAGCGTGAGCGAACGTCTTCATCGAGATATCTCCGCGTGATTGCCTGCCCCTGCCCGTTGGATGCGGCCGCTACCGCCATCCAGCCCCTGCCCTGTACATCCGTGCGGGCGGCACAACCGGCATTCTGCCGCTGTGCGTTCTTACTTCTACGGATGAGCGTAGGCCGGTGTTGCGAATCCGGGCTCCGAGGCCGCCTTGCAGGGACAGACTCGCATGTCCGGTGGCTCGGGCCGGTTAACGCACCGGCGTAGCGGCCACGCCCGCTCCATCGACCGGCTTGACGGTTGCTTCCACACCGCTCAGCCTGTTGTATCGGCCCGCCGCGGCGGCCTGCGTCCCCAGCCACGAGCCCGCCCCAGTGACCGCCACGAGGATGACCGCAAGGGCGGCGATCGCGCCCGATACCCGTCGCGCACCGTGCCGCACGATCCGCGGTGCCACACCCTCGGTCTCGGGGTCGGCCAGCAACGCTGCGCCCGCCAGACGCAGGTAGTAGTACGCCGCGATCGCGGAGTTGATGCCCAAGATCAGCACGAGCGGCAACTCGCCCGCGGCGATGCCGGAGGTGAACAGCGGCAGCTTGCCAAAGAAGCCAAGCAGCGGCGGCAGGCCCAGAAGGCCCACCGACGAGATGACCATCGTCCAGCCCAGCAGCGGATCACGCTTGCACAGGCCGTTGAGGTCGGCCACATCCTCGGCTTCCTCCGTGCCGCCCTCCGCGCTCTTGCGCTCCAAACAGGAGATCACGGCGAAAGCTGCCAGCGTCATGATGCCATAGGTTGCGAGGTAGAACAGCACCGCGCCAAGGCCGTTGCGTGCGAGGGTGGAGTCTCCCGCGCCGGGGCCGGCGATCACACCCACGAGCATGTAGCCCGAGTGCGCGACCGACGAATACGCCAGCATCCGCTTGGCAGAGGTCTGCATGATGGCCAGCACATTGCCGATGGTCATCGTCAACGCCGCGATCGCCCACAGCACGATGCGGAGCATTTCTGGCAGGGCCTCGCCGGTTGTGCCGAATCTCCAGCCAACCAGACCCAGCAGACTCATGATCGCAAAGAACCCCGCGGCCTTGGGCACAAACGCCAGGAACGCAGCGACCGGCGACGAGGCGCCCTGATACACATCGGGCGTATAGAAGTGCATGGGCACCGCGGCGATCTTGAAGCAGATGCCAAGGACCGAGAGCAGGAGGCCCAGCATCGCCAGATCGGGCACCGGGCCACGACCCAGGATCGCATGGATCTCGGCGAAGCTGGTTGTGCCGGTGGCTCCGTAGAGCATTGCGAACCCGTAGAGGAAGATCGCCGCGCCCAGTGCGCCGAGGAAGAAGTACTTTACCGCCGCTTCCATCGACCGGTTCTTGCCGGTGGAGAGGGCGACCATGACGTACGTCGGCAGCGAGACCAGCTCAAGGGCCAGGAACAGGAAGATCAGGTCATCCGCGCCCGCACAGAGCATCAGGCCCATCAGGGAAAAGAGCGCAAACGCCCAGAACTCGCCGGTGTTGGAGCGGAGCGGCTCAAAGGTCGCGCCGCGCGACACCGAACCCTCGTACTCGCGATCGACACCCCCCTCAAACAGCATCAGCAGCAACAGGCCGATGCCCGCGATGATCATCTTGGCGTACATCGCCATGTGCGGCATTGGCCCATTGCCGACCGGGGTGGTGTACCACGCGAGGAAGCCCGCAGTCACGAGCGCGACCATCGCGAGCAGGCCGCACTGACGACGGGTCGTTCGGTCGCGCGACAGCCCCATGACCATCACCACGCACGCGCCGACAAGCAGCGCGATCTCGGGCCAAAGCTGGGCGATCTTGTCAACCATGGTGGATCAGGAGAAGGAGCGTTGGGTCAGTCGCCGGCGGCGGCAGTGGGGGAGACAGGGGCAATCAAAGCAGGAGTCGTCGCCGTCGCCTCGGGCGTGCGGTTCAGCTGGGGGTTGGTGCGGCGCTCGCGCTCAATCATCTGCGACATCTTCTGCGTGGGTGCTTCAAGCACTTGAAGAAGCGGCCGCGGATAGAGGCCAAGGACCAGGCAGAGAATCGCCAGCGGGGCGAGGATGCCGATCTCTCGGGCGTTCAGGTCGGTCGGGAGCGTGCCGTGAGCATCCTTCCCGTGTTTCGCATCGTGCCCGTGTCCGTGGTGATCATGCCCGTGCGGGACCTTGAGCGGGCCCCACACGATCGCGCCGACCATGAACAGGATGTAGATCGCCGTGACGATCATGCCGATGCCCGCGAAGAAGCCGAACCACGGGCCAAGCTCGCCCGAGGTCGCTCCGTCGAGCAGGCCGCCATCGGCCTTCTGCCAGTGGAAGCTGTCTGCCTGGAACGCGGCGAACAGGCACATGAACTCGCTGACAAAGCCGTTGAGCCCGGGCAGACCCACGCTCGCCATCGCGAAGAAGACCATGAATGTGGACCACACCGGCATCTTCGCGGCCAGCCCGCCAAGCTCCTTCAGCGAGCGGGTGTGGTAGCGCTCATAGACCATGCCGATCAGCAGGAAGAGCGCGCCCGTTGAAAGGCCGTGGTTGATCATGTACAGGATCGAGCCGGTGAACCCGATGCTGTTGAGCGCGAACAGGCCGAGCACGCAGAAGCCAAGGTGGCTGACCGAGGAGTACGCGACCAGCTTCTTGACGTCCTTCTGCACCCAGCAGATCAGGCCGGCATAGAGGATGCCGATGACCGCCAGAATGCCGACAATCGGGGCGTATTGAATGGCCGCGGCCGGGCACATGCCGATCGCAAACTTGTACAGGCCGTACGTACCGAGCTTGAGCAACACCCCGGCGAGGATGACCGAACCCGCGGTCGGGGCCTCGGTGTGCGCCAGCGGGAGCCATGTGTGCACGGGAAACAGCGGGACCTTGACGGCAAAGCCGCACATCAGGGCCCAGAACACCAGCCCCTGCTCGTGCAGCGGAAGGGCCGCGCACGTCTGGGACAGTGCGGCAAAGTCAAAGGTCCACACATCGTAATCGAGGAAGTGCCGGTACGCGACGTACACCAGGCCCGCCAGAGTGATCAGCGAGCCCGTGAAGGTGTAGAGGAAGAACTTGGTCGCCGCGGCCCGGCGGTTGGTCGAGCCGTAAAGGTTGATCAGGATGTACAGCGGAACCAGCGTGAACTCGAAGAAGATGTAGAAGACGACCATGTCGCGAGCGGCAAATACGCCGGTCATCGCGGTCTGCAGGATGAGCAGCCAGATGTAGTAGGTACGGACACGCTCGGTGATCGCGGTGAACGAAGCGCCGACGCAGATCGGCCCGAGCAGCACCGTAAGCCCCACCAGCAGCATGCTGACGGTGTCGAGCCCGAGGCTGAAGCGCAGGCCCAAGGGCTCAAACCAGGTGAACGAGCCGCCGAAGCCGGCGACATCCGCCGCACCATTGGCCCAATCAAACTGCGAGGCCATCCACGCGAACACCCCGACGGGGATGAGCGTGGCGAACATCGCCAGGCCCTTGGCCTGCTTGGAAGGGGAAACTGCAACCGCGGCTGCACCAAACAGCGGCAAGAGCAACAGCAGCATGAGACCTGTCAGTCCGCTCATGGCCGCACCTCCCGCATGATCAGGACCAGTGCGATGATCAACGCCACCCCGCCGGCCATGCGCACGGCGTAGTCGTGGAGCACGCCCGTCTGGGCGCCGCGGGCCGCGCCACCGACGCCCCGGGGCGTCCAACCGAAGAGATTGACAAGGCCGTCAACGAGCACCTTGTCGATCGCATGCAGAACGTGCGAAAGCACCCACAGAGGCTTGACAAATACCCAGTCGTAGACCTCATCCACGTACCACTTCCGCTGCGCAGCGCGAGTGATCGGCCCGAGGTTGATCGAATCGGCGCGGCTCTTCTCGGCCGTCGTCCGGCCCGCATAGTGCAGCCAGAAGGCAATCAGGATGCCGACGATGCCGACGATGCTCGAGGCGATCATCGCGAACGTGTGCGCATCCATGCCCAGCGGGTGTGCGTGCTCGTGATCGCCCGTCGAGACGCCCGCCGTCGAGGCGTGCACCATCATGCCGGCCCAGCCGTGGTGATCCTTGTGGATGAAGAACGTGGCGACCGCGGCGAGTGACAGGACCGCCAGTGCCCCCAGCACGAAGTTGATGGCCATGCCCGGCGGGTGCGGATGGAAGTCGTGCCCGTGGCGGTGACCGCCCGCATCCGTCGCCTTGGGGGCCTGCTGGGCGAAATGCTCTTCCTCGGCCATCAGCTTCTTGGGCCCGGCTTCCGCGCCAAGTCCCTCAGGTCCGTGTCCGGGGTCCCCCTCGTGGGCGTGGTCATCGTGCGTGTGCACCTCATCGCCTGGCTCAAAGTAGGCCGGACCAACGAAGACGCGGAAGAACACGCGGAAGGTGTAGTACGCGGTCATGCCCGCGGTCAGCAGCAGCAGCCAGCCGATGAGCTGCAGCTGAGTGTTGCCGAACGCATCCGCCAGGATCATGTCCTTGGAGTAGAAGCCCGCCGTGATGAACGGGAAGCCCGCGAGATTGATGCACCCCACGAACATCGCGATGGAAACAACGCGCCAGCCCGGCATCCTGCCCACGCCGCTGAGCTTGCGGAGATCCAGCTGCCCCGCAAAGCCGTGCATGACCGCACCGCAGGCAAGGAACAGCAAGGCCTTGAAGAACGCATGCGTGAACACGTGCGATGCGCCGCCAACGGCTCCGAGCACGCCAAGGCCCGCGAACATGTACCCAAGCTGCGACACCGTCGAATACGCCATGATGCGCTTGATGTCGAACTGCGCCATACCGATCGTCGCGGCCCAGAACGCGGTGATCGCCCCGCCCCAGGCCACCATCGGCAATGCCCATTCGCTGCAAAGGAACAGCGGGTAGCAGCGCGCCACCAGATAGAGGCCCGCCGTCACCATCGTCGCGGCATGGATGAGCGCGGAGACGGGCGTCGGGCCTTCCATCGCATCCGGGAGCCAGACGTACAAGAACAACTGGGCCGACTTGCCGAACGCGCCGACCATCAGCAGCACGGGGATCAGTTGCACCAGGAACGGGATCTGGTCGTAGCGGCCTTCCTGCGCGAGCGCCAAATAGCCGCTGGCCAGGCCGCCCAGGTCATACCCCGGCGCACCAAAGAGCGCGGCGTACTCGATCGACCCAAAGTACACAAACGTCAGCATCACGCCCAGGCTCAGGCCCAGATCGCCGATGCGGTTCATGATGAAGGCTTTCTTCGCCGCCGCGACCGCGGAGGGCTTTTTGTAGAAGTACCCGATCAGCAGGTACGAGCACAGGCCCACCCCCTCCCAGCCAAGGAACAGCAGCAGCAGGTTGTCGCCCATCACCAGGCAGGCCATCGAGAAGACGAACAGGCTGAACGCCGCGAAGAAGCGGTTGTACCCCTGTCCGACGTCATGAGCCATGTACTCGCTGGCGTAGAGCGCAATCAGCGTCGCCAGGCCTGTCACGAAAAGCATCCACAGCAGCGTGAGCGAATCGATGTAGAACGAGAAGTTGGCCGTGAAGGTCTCGGCGACGGTCGAGCCATACTGGAACGTGATCCAATCCCACGCGTGCGCGATGTGCGGCATCGTGCCGATATCAAGGTACGTCTTGGCCGTCAGAAGGAACGCGCCCGCAAGACAGGCAACCGTGATCCACGCCGGCAGCTTGCTCTTCACCCGCATCGCGGCACAAATGCCGCACAACGCGCAGCTCGCCAGCGCCAGCAGCGGCACGAACACCATCAGCGCCGCACCGCTGGGAATCTCGGACAGCGCCTCGCCGGGGGGCATCGCGGGCGGAGCGGTCGTCGCAAGGGCGGCCGCGGCCTGAACGATCGAACCAAGCTGTGTCAGGAGTTCCGTCACGTGCTCACTTCAGAACGAGGGACCGGGAAGGGAAGAACCGAAAAAGTCGCAAAGACTCAGCCGCGAAGCTCGGACCACGTCGTCGCGTCCAGCGTCTCGCGACGACGGAACAGCAGCACGACCAGCGCAAGAGCGAGAGCCGCTTCGGCCGCGGCGATCGTCAGAACGAAAATTACAAACGCCTCGCCCGTGTGGTTGAGGTGGTAACGGCTGAATGCGATCAAGGCCAGACCCGCCGCCTGGAACATCAGTTCCGTGCACAGGAACATGATGATCAGGTTCCGCCGCGTGACAAAGCCGATCAGCCCTAGCGTGAACATCATCGCCGACACCACCAGATAGTGGTACAGCGTCGACTGCTCCATCGGCGCGGGAAAGCCCTGCTGGCCCAGCGTTGATGCCGCGGCGCCAAAGGTGATCAATGCTTCGTTCACGCGGCGCCTCCGTGTGCGGGTGACAGCGGAGAATCCGGAAGCGTGCGATTCTGAGCCGCGAGCTTCGCGGCGTCGTCGAGTTCAACCTTCTTGCGCGCCAGCACGACCGCGCCCAGCATCGCCATCAGCAGGATCACGCCCGCGACTTCGATCGCGCCCGGGGCACCCGACAGCAGGGCAAAGCCCACACCTTCAGGATTCGTGATCTCAAGCCCCGCCGGCCAGTTCGCATGAGCCGGTGTCACCCACCGCTCCTGCCCCTGCCCGTATGCGATCTTCACTCCGGGGCCGCCCGCAGAAAGATCAATGACCGGTGCCCCTGGGCCGCCATCCGGCCGCGCAGGCCCACGAGCGATGGTCTCATCCGCGGCGATCACACCGGCCCGGCGAAGAGCCTTTTCTACCTTGCCGGGAACGAGCGCAAGTTGTTGTTGTGAAGAAACTTCCGGAGCCATCGGGAGGGAGGAAACCCCACGCGAGAGCATCGTGGTGACGGCGGCAACCAGCACAAATCCAATCACCGCTGCCAGAACCGGCTCGCGGCTGTAGCGGTCATACGGCGCCAGCGACTCCACCGCATCAGCGGTCGGGGACTCCGTCGCGAGCATGATGACAAATAGATAGGTAATGAGGATGGCACCGGCATACACGATGACCAGTGCAAACGCCATAAACTCAGCAGAGAGCAAGACATAGAGCCCGGCACTCGCGATGATCGTCAGCACAAAGTACAGAGCCGCATAGACCGGCCGGGGGTGCGAGATGACACGGAGCGACGCACCCAGCGCGATGAACGAGAACAGATAGAAGTTGATGTTCGGGAGACCCCCGGTTTGGGAGGCTCGCAAACTGATTCCCAGTAGCACTGCCCCAACGCCGATCGCCGCGACCAGCGCACCGAGCAGTTGCGGGTTGAGGCCGCGTCGGGGCAAAGCGAGGGCGATACCGATCGCGCCGATCGCACACCCGCTGTAGAGGAGGATCGGGCTGACAAGGCCTTCCAAGTGGCGGGCTCCGCGCGAGGATGGGAATCACAGCCCCCGGCCGCGTTTCGCGGCGACCCGGGGGGGTGGCTTCCCGAAGGGACGCAGAGGATAGAGGACCGGTTGCAGTCCTTCAACACGTCTTGCGACTCCCCTTCCGAACGTGGACAACTTCCACTCTCGTGGCGAGGGGTGTCCTTCGCCCCCTCCACCGTTACCATCCGCGCGGTGACGACTGATCCTGATTCATCTTCAGCTGAAGTGCCCACCCAGGCGACCGCCGTGGGCACGGATGGGCTTCGTCGATCACTCCCCAACCTGTTGACGGCCGGCCGGGTGGTGCTGGCGATTGTCTTTTTCGCCCTCCTGTCGTGGTATCGCCACGAAGCACCCATCGCCCTTGCACGCGAAGGGTCCGTACTCACCGCCGCCGACTGGCTGCTGCTGATCGCCGCGGCGATCTTTGTCATCGCCGCACTCACGGACATCCTCGACGGCCACCTCGCCCGCAAGTGGGGACAGGTGTCCGTCTTTGGCCGCATCATGGATCCGTTTGCCGACAAGCTGCTGGTTGTCGGCGCGTTCGTATTCCTCGCCGGCCCGGGCTTCACAACCGACGGCAGCCCGGCAGAACAGATCAGCGGCGTCTACCCCTGGATGGTCGCCGTCGTGCTTGGGCGCGAACTGCTGGTGACTTCCATTCGCGCGGTGTTCGAGGGGCAGGGCGTCTCGTTCGGTGCCGCGTGGAGCGGCAAGTTCAAGATGATTCTGCAATCGATCTGCGTGCCCCTCGTGCTCGTGCTCATCGCTCTGGCCGACCCCGCCGCGCCGCTGCCCCACCGGCATGTCGCCGAGCCCACCCCGATTGGCCGACTGGCGATCGACCTCATCGTCTGGGTGACCGTGATCGTGACGGTGTGGTCCGGCCTTCCTTATGTTCTCCGCGCCATCGCCATGATGCAGCCCGGCGCGAATCACCCGAAGGACTCCGCGGCATGACCATCGCTTCGCCTTCGCCCACACTTTCGCCCGTCGGGCGCGCACTGGTCACCACCTTCGGCCTGGGCGATCTTCGCCCTGCGCCGGGCACCTGGGGCTCCATGCCGCCGGTGCTGCTTGCGGGCTTGCTCATCGCGCTGGGCTACGGCAACGGCACCTGCCCGATGGGCATCTTCGGCTGCTGGCTGTACAACGCGGTGATCGTCGGCACGCTGCTGGTGTTCTGCTACGCGTGCGTGGCGTATGGCGATGCCGCGGAGGCGAGGTTCGGCAAGAAGGACCCCGGGCACGTTTGCGCGGATGAGACGGCGGGGGTGTGCATCCCGCTGCTGTTCCTGCCGCCGATCGCCACGGCGACGCCGCTTTACACCGCGGCGACGCTGCTGCTGGTCTTCCTGGCGTTCCGCATCTTCGACATCCTGAAACTTCCCCCTGCCAACGGCCTGCAGCGCGTGCCCGGCGGCTGGGGCATTTTGCTCGATGATCTGGTGGCGGGTGTGCAGGCACTGGTCGTGGTGCAGCTTGTGACGCGGCTGGTGTATTGACGTGGAGTTCGTGATCGGCGCTTGACCAAGACTCGGTATAATCTGCAATCGTGCAAGTCAATGGCATCGACTTCCCGGACGACCTGATCGCCGAGTTCTGTCGGCGCAATGGCATCTCACGGCTGTCGCTTTTTGGGAGCATTCTCCGCGATGATTTCGAGTCCGGCAGCGATGTGGACATGCTCGTCGAGTTTCTACCGGATCACACACCGACTCTCTTCAGCATCGCGGTGATGGCCGCGGATCTCGGCGAGCTGGTAGGTCGCAAGGTCGATCTGCGAACTCCGCGAGAGCTCTCGAAGTATTTCCGTGATCAGGTGGTCGCCAAGGCGAGGCTCCTCCATGCCGCGTGATCCACGGGAGTTGCGGGAAGCAGATCGGGTTCGACTCACGCACATGCTCGAGTCGGCCCGGCGGGCCCTGCGGATCACCCAAGGGATGACTCGTGCGTCGCTGGAGGCCGATGAGGTCCGATTGCTCGCCGTCGTGAAGTCGATCGAGATCATCGGGGAAGCCTCCATGAAGGTCAGCGAGGAGACTTGCAAGCGGCTCCCGGGCATCGAATGGCGCGGCATCCGCGCGATGCGCAATCGCATGATCCACGGGTATGACACCATCGATGTCGATATCGTCTGGCAGACGATCATCGAGTCTGTTCCACCCCTGATTGTTGAGCTCGAACGGTCGCTTGCTGCGTGGCCGAAGGACTGACGCGGCGAAAGCGGATCACTGCTTGTCGGAATAATCAGCAGACGGTGTCCGGATTCTCGCCCATTGCCTTTCGTGTGCTGCTTCGTTGCCCTGCTGCTTTACTCATTTCGCCGGAGGCGCCTCATGCCCTGCTTCATCGCCGCACTCGCGTTCTTCTTCCCCCGCATCACGATCATCCTGGTCGTGCTGCTGTCGGATTACATCGGCCGCGCGTTCAACAACGAGTGGCTCTGGCCGGTGCTGGGCTTCTTCCTCATGCCCTACACGCTGCTGGCGTACGCGTTCGCGAAGAACGCCAACGGCAGCGTCGATGGCCTGTACATGGTCCTGGTGATCGTCGCGGTGCTGCTTGACTTGGGGGTGCTCGGCGGCGGGGCGAGCAGCTCCAGGAAGCGGCTCAAGACCGGGAAGGCGTGAGCGCGATGCGCCTTCGTCTCGCCGTAGCGAGAGCAATGAGGCCGAGCGCCAGAACACACCCGGATGGGGAAGGAACTACGGCCGCGATTCGCAAACCAAACTGGTATGTGGGAATACTTGGAAAGTCTGCGCTCCGACGGGAAATCAGGTCCGCTACTCCGCTGATGTTCGAGTTCCAGAACGAGCCGTCGTAGATTCGGTATCGCTCCAGTTCCGGGCTGAACTGGAGAACGCTCTCCGTCCACTCTCCGGTCGCGCCGGCGGCGTCGTAGAGGCCCCAAGGCGTCTGACGGTCGTACGCACCCAGCAGCACCGACTGCCACCCCGCAAACTCACGCCAGTTCGCATTGCCCTGACCGGGCGGACCGCCCGACGGAATGCCTTCTTGCGAGTACGGCCCGAGCCAGTCGCCCGCCTGATCGTCGCCATAGCGATTCGGGTCGAAATGCACGGCCTTCAGCCATTCGTCCCACGTTGGGATGAAGTACGTTGCGCCCGGCGATCGCGCGAGTTGATCGGTGAAGATGTTCCCGTTGTACCCGAACGTGGACACGTCGTACGCCCCGCTCAGGAACGCCTCGCGAGCTGTGCCCTTGCCGTTGGTCAGCCAGTTGCAATACACCGCCGCCATCCGCCACGTCACCCCGCCCACCGCACGCATCTCGTTGCCGGCGGGAACCCGCCAGCGCTGCCCGCCGGGCACCGTCGGCGGCATCCCCGATGCGCCCCAGTTCGACGGGACGTTGACGAACGGGATGCTGTCGCCCACGGGCCTGTCCCGCGCGGCGTTCATGAACTCCACCCACTGGCTCGTCGTCACCTCGAACCGGCCGATGTTGTACTCGTAGTCCACCCCGCCGCGGCCGATCGCCCGGTCATCCAGAGTGCCGTTGCCCGCCCACGGGGCATTGCCGGGGTGGGTGATCCGCACGAAGTCGATGCCGGACAATGGGTCGATGTCGGCGAAGGCGGGAGCGGCGATCGAGGTCGCCAGCAGGCCCGCTAAGGCACTCATCAAGGGTGGCCGCGAGAACGGAGCACGCGGCTTTGCCGCATCATCGACCGGAAGGTCGATGCCACGGTCGGAGGGTCCGATAGAAGTTGAAGGGCGTGCATCCAACAAGGGCGATCTCCCGTGCGGGTTAAATCGGCCCTCTCATCCGTGGGGAAGGTAACACAGATACGGAGCCTGCCAAGGCCGGATGCCGGAAACGCTTCGAGAACTCACCCCCACACATTGTTCCCCAGCTCCACATCCGGGAACTGCTCATCCGGATCGAGCGTCACCCGCCGGATCTTTCGCCCCTTCGTGTCCCACGTCGTGGTCCACGAATCCCCCTGCGCCCACACCTGCACCGGCAGCCGCCGCGTTTCGCTCGTGCCATCGGTGTACTCCACCTTGTACACCACCGGCATGATCAGCCCGCCGCGGTTCACGAATGTCACTCGCGCGTTGCGGCTTTCTCCGTCAGCCTGCATCACCGTCGTCACCGCCTGGTCCATGATCGCGGGCGAATAGAACCACCCGCGCCAGGACCACCCAAGGTCCGCTCCCGCCGCGTTCTCCATCGTCCGGGCAAAGTCCCACGGCCGCGGCGACTTGAACGCCCACCGCCGGATGTACTCCTTGAACGCCGCATCAAACCGCGCCTCGCCCAGGATGCCCTCGCGCAGCAGCACCAGCCCGACGGCGGGCTTGGCATACTGCGTAGCACCCAGTGTGCCCTGCTGCAGGAGGTCCGCCGCAGTGTCGACGGGCTGCGTGAACGGCTTGGGGTTCTCTCGCGCCCACCGGCGCGGATGGCCGCGGCGGGGAAGATCATCCGGGTAGAACTCAAGATTGTGGTAGTAGTTCATGAAGGTGTTGAACCCTTCATCCATCCACGCGTGCCGGCGCTCATCGGTGTTCACAAACATCGGGAACCAGTTGTGCCCGAACTCGTGCGTCGTCACGCCCCACAGGCCGCGGTCGTCGGCGCGTGCCCCGCAGAACGAGACCATCGGGTACTCCATCCCGCCGACGATCCCGTTGACATTCGTCGCGGTTGGGTACGGATACGCGTACCACATGCGCGAGTAATGCTCGATGGAACTCCGTACATACTGCGTGCTCTTGCTCCACGCCGTCGCTTCGCGTGGGTAGAAGCTCTGGCACAGCACCCCCTCGCCGGTGCCGTACTTACCGTCAGACCCGATGCCCGCGCCGGGCAGAAAGCACGCATCCCAGATGAACGAAGAGGAACTCGCCCACGCGACCGACCGGACATCCCGCGCTGCAAAGCGCCAGGTCAGGCGGCCGTTGTTCCCCGCGGGCCGCGAGCCCGCATCGCGAACCTCATCGAGCGATCGGATCGCCACCGTCTCGGCAGAGGCCCGCGCGGCGGAGAGCCGTTCACGCTGCTGCGATGTCAGCACCTCGGCCTCGTTCATCAGCACGCCCGTCGCCGCGACAAGATGCGTCGCGGGCACGTCGATCTCGACGGTGTAATCGCCAAAGTCCGTGTAGAACTCGCCGGTGCCGAGATACGGCAGCGTGTTCCAGCCATGCACATCGTCGAACTTCGCCACCGCGGGGAACCACTGCGCAAGCTGGAAGATCGGGCCATCCGCGACATCGCTGATGCCCATGCGGTCGGAGCCGTACGCCGGCACCTTGAACTTCCACGCGATGGTGAACGCCACCGTTCCGCCCTTCGCGGCGACCGGCGACGGAAGCTCAAGCCTGGCGATCGTTTCGTACACATTCAGCGTGAGCGCACGCGCAGGGTCGGGTGAACCATCGGAAGCCGCCGCGGCGGAAACACCCAGCACTTCCAGCCCGCCCTCGAAGCTGTCGCGATTCCCGAACCGGTCGCCCGGCCCCGTCATCAGCGCGCCATCGCTGTCGTTGCGGAACAGGTTCTGCTCCAGGTGCAGCCAGAGATACGAGAGTGCCTGCGGCGAGTTGTTGGTATAGGTGATCGTCGCGCGGCCAGTCACCGTGCGTGAAGGTTCATCCAGCGACACTCGAATGTCGTAATCGGCCCGCTGCTGCCAGTAGTCGGCGCCCGGCTCGCCAGTGGCGGTGCGAATGGTGTTTGGCGCGGGCCACTCCGGCGAGGCGAAGCGTGCCGCGTAGTCGCGGTTTGCTGCGCTGCGCTCAGCCGGCGCAATCGCCATCGATGTCCGGGCACCCGTGCCGGCACACGCCGCGGCAAAGATGCTGATGAGGCCGATCGATAGCAGACCAAGGGCGCGGCGGAGAGTGCTCATGGCCAGAGGGTACCGGCCAGAACAGGATTCGGACGGACCCCCCGCACCACCCGCACCCCGCCTCAGGCGGTTGCGGTCCGAGCGGTGGTCGCGGCTTCGTGCTGCTGGGCGACGCTCATGACCTGCAGCCCCTGGTCCTCGATCCACCGCACAAGGTCGCCGATCGTGATGCGGGAGCGATCATAACGAACAAGCAGTTGCCCGCTGACCTGATCGATCGTCGCGCTCCTCACGCCTTGCAGAGTTCCGATTGATCCCGCCGCGAACAACGCTGGCGAGTCGTCCGTGCGCGTGATGCGCAACGCCGCCGTGTAATCGCCCATCTCTCCTCCGTGCCGAACCCGTTCCGGCCCCCGGCTCTCGTCTTCTCACCCGTCGCGTCGTCGACCGCGAGGCCAGAAGACCCCGCGTGCGGGAAACGATGAGTTCTCTTCGACCAGTTCGCGGCCCGGGCGTGATTCCCTCGGGAGGGGAGGGCGGTGGTGCAGGCGGCAAAAACACAAACGGCGGCCGCGAGTGCGGGCCGCCGTTGGCTCGAAAGTGCCCAGGACAGGAGTTGAACCTGCATGCCCTTGCGGGCGCTACCACCTCAAGGTAGTGCGTCTGCCAATTTCGCCACCTGGGCAGGTGGTCCTTCTGGGCCGTGCCCGGGAGAAGGCCCCAACTCTACGGCAGACTACCTGCGACGTCTACGCAAGTTGAAAGCAGACTCGGACCGAACCTTGAGGGAGTCCACTGCGGATCGAAGTGCGGGCCAACGGGTCAAGACGCCGACGCAAGGGCACCGAGCGGGTTATCCGAGGCTGTCCATCGTGTCGAGAACTGGGGGGCGCGGCGGGGAAAAGGGGTACGCCTGCGGAGAACTGTGGGGAAAGGGATGGGTCAAAGGGGAGTACAAGCAATGGGGCAGGGCGACGCAGCTGGGGGCAGGGGCCGGGGGAACGGGGAGGGGGGCAGGCACGTTGAATCGCCTCGCCGCCTAGACAATCACTGTTCCTTCGCCGAGAATGCAACCCTGATGCGCCCAAACTCCCAACCCGGCTTCCTGCGATGGACGATCGTGCTCACGGTCGCGGGTGGGATGTGCACGCTGTCCACGAATTCCGCGTGCGCCCAGGCCCCCGCCACCCCGGCTCCAGCCCCGGCTCCTTCCACTCCCGCCCCCCCCGCCCCCCCGGTTCCCGATGACGAGAACACCGAGCGAGAAGTGCTTGTCACGCTCAAGAGCGGGCAACGGATTCAGGGCATCCTGACCGCGGCGACCGACAAGGCCATCCAGCTCAAGGTCGCCGGCATCAACGCCTCGTTTGCGATCGCGGATATCGAGCAGTACGAATACCTGCCCCCGCTCATGGAGAAGTACCGCGAGCTCCGCGATTCGGTTGGCAACAACCCGGACCAGATCATGCGTCTGTCCGAATGGCTGCGAGAACGCGGGAAATACGAGCTCGCGCTCTCCGAAGTGGAACGGGCCCTGGCAGTCAATCCGGATCATGCCGACAGCCTCCGCCTGAAGCGAGAACTCACCCAGCAGATCCTGCTTCGGGCTCGGGCGAGGCCGCAGACAAAGCCCGATCCCGCGGCCAACCCACAGGACATTCCCGGCGGTGGAGAGGTGAATGTTCGCCGCTCACGTATTACGGACTTTCCGCTGCTCACGCCGGCGCAGGTTGATCTGATCAAGGTCTACGAGGTTGACCTGAGTGAACGTCCCCGGGTGATAGTCGCGCGCGAGGCGATGGAACGCCTCATGGCGGACAACGTCGGCCACCCGCTCGTTCCGGTTACGAAGGAAGGCCGCGATGCCCTGCTCCGCAAGAGCCCGATTGACCAACTCGACCTGATCTTCCGGCTCCAGGCCCGCGAGCTCTACTCGCAGGTGCAGGTGCTGGATATGCCCGGCTCCATCCGCAAGTTCCGCGAGAATGTGCAGGCAACCTGGCTCATGACTTCGTGCGCGACCACCATGTGCCATGGAGGCAGCGATGCCGGACGGCTCGTCCTGGCGACGCGGCGGCCCAATCACGACCAGACGGTGTACACCAATCTGCTCATCCTCCAGAAGTACCAGACCCGCGACGGACGCCCCCTGCTCGATTGGGAGAATCCCGAGAAATCCATCCTGTTTCAGGCCGCTCTTCCGCGTCAGGATTCTCTCTTTCCTCACCCCAACGCTCCCCTTGGGGCTGCTGGCAGGGATGGCTGGAAGCCTGCATTTCGGGATACCAGCGAGCGAATGTTCCTGCGCTCCGCGGATTGGGTCCGGTCCGCGTACAAACCGCGGCCGGATTACAACATTCCTTACGTGCCTGTAAAGCCTTTTGAGCCGCCACCCGCTCCCAAGCCCGCTCCGGCTACGGCCCCCGCAAATGGTGGGGCAGCAGACGGTCCGGCGGGAGACCCGAGACAGGGCAGGGAAGGGGAACCGCCGCCGCGATAGACGCGGACCGGAACTGCCTGTCGCCGTTCCGGTGGCAGCCTGTACCCGCGTCGGATTCCTGATAGAGTGTCTGTCCTGCTGGAGCCGAAGCCCGGCAGGTTGTACACCGGATGTGGTGGGCGGGGGCCCCTTTGACTTGGCACCGGATCAACGCATGAGCCGAAGAACCACCACGCATCGTTCCCGAATCACCTCGCTCCTCGCCGCATGCGCCATCGCGGCCTCGCTCACTTCCTGCGATCGGAGCGATCCCGTGCAGGATGAGATCGATCGGGTGAGCGTGGGGCTCAACGCGATCAGCACGTCTGGTAGCACCGCGCTTCCGAGCGTCGAGAACCGTCGCGCGATGTATCAGTGGTCGATCGGCCGACTGACGGGCAAGGGCGGCGGCAGCATGAATCTTGAGGGCGTCAAAACAGACAGCTCCGCGCCAAACAGCCCCGCGGCGGTCGAGGCTTCCAACTCCGGCCAGGCATTCGCGGCGAATCTTCTCGTTGCTCGCGGATACGGCGGCCTTGGCGAGATCTCCGCTCAGGAGGCCGCGAGGCTCGAATCCGATGCGGCACGGCAGATCCCGCCCATCAGCGCGGCCCTCGATCAGTGGCTCGCCCAGAACGCCGCGGCCGATGCGCTCGACGCGTACAAACCCGCCGAGGAAATGGCCGGGATCGAGAAGCAGATCAGTGACAAGCAGAAGCTCGCCGATGATGCACGGGCGGGCAAGGACCGGCAGCTTGCGACCATCGCCGACCTTGAGAAGAAGGCGGCGGATCTGATGGTCAACTCCCGCACGCTTCGCCAGCGTGCCCTCGAAGTTCGCTCCGGCACCGTCGGCGTTTCGGAGACTGCCCGGCTGGAACTGATCACCGAGGCCGCGCGCGTCGGCCGCGAAGCCGATGAGATCGAGAAAGCCGCCGCGATGCTCCTGGCTCGGGTGGATCTTGAGAAGCCCGGTGCGGAAACGCTCCAGCGCGGCATAGATGAGCTCACAACCCAGATTCAGCTTCTTCGTGCGGACAAGGACAACCTGCGCCAGCGTGCGGATCGAAACTCCGCTGCCGCCCAGCGTGCACGGGCCGAGGCCAGGTCCGCCGCCGAGCGGCTGGGCCAGATGGTCACCGCCCTCACCACCGCTCGCGATGGCCTCTCGGGCCCCACCGACGCCGCGGCCGGTGCGTACGAGAAGGCTCTCGCCGCTGCCCGCAAGGCCGGCCAGGTCGCGCCCCAATCGAAGGGCCAGGCCGCCGTCGCCGCAGGGTTCTACCAGCACGCACTCGCCGATGTTCTCGCAGGCAAGGCCCGTGGGCTCACCGCGTACTCCGATGTCCTCACCACGCTCGCAAACGCAAAGCCTGCTTTGCCGGGAGCTTCGGATTTTTCCAGCAAGGCCAGCGCGGCCGCGGCGGATGCCAAGGCCGCGACGGATGCGGCGATCACGGCGTTTGATGGCGCGCGAGCGCAGTACAAGGGTGCCGGCGGTTCCGGTGATACTCAGGACCGGCTGACCGCGCTGGAGCGAGCAATGGCCGCCATCCGCGGCCAGGACCCCGATGTGGATATGGAAGCCGCGCCGGTCGCCGAAGATGCCCCCGACGGCATCATCCCAGATCCCGCCGCCGAGCCTGCGCCCAAAGCCCAGCCCGACGATGGCGGCCTCTCCGCCATCGAGGCCGAGGTTCGAATCGCCCTCGAGCAGATCATCGCAACGGCGAAATCTTCTGACTTCGCGGCGATTCGTGCGTTGATGTTCATCCCCGATGAAACCGTGCGTCCTGTCTTCAATCAGGTCATGGATGCCGCCGCCGGACCCGTTGCGATGGAAGCCGCCTGTCAGCGTGCGTACGGCAAATCGCTCAAGCAGCTGATCGATGAGTCCTCGGTTCAGTCAATCAAGAGTAACCCGATCATCACCGGCATGCAGCAGGGCATGGACCAGATGTCCTTCGGCCCCGGCAGCCTTGATCGCCTCTCTGCCGCGGACGCCACGATCATTCCGACTTCCACCACCGAAGCGATGGTGAGCTTTCCCCCCGCAACCGATGCGGATGAGCCACAGGACATCGCCCTGGTGAAGGATGGAACGACCTGGAAGATCAATCTTGAACCGCAGCTGGCCGCGATGGGCGGTGCCGCGGGCCTTGCCCAACTTCAGCCGATGCTTGCCCCCATGACCGCCGCCGGTTCCGCGTTCACCAAAGTGGCCGGAAAGGTGGATGGCGGAGAGTATCCGGATGTGGATGCAATGCTGATCGACCTGAACAAGGAAGTCATGACCGCGATCATGAGGTCGGGCGGGCTTGGCGGCCCGGGCGGCGGGGCCCCGGGCGGCAGTTGACCTGATGTGGATAGCACGGCTACGTTCCTGCCCCGTCTTCACTTCCTGTAAGACGCCAAGGACTCGCCAGACCGGTGTGGTGTAAAGGGGTTTCGGTTCGGGGGGCAGGCCAGGAGCGTCTGCGGATCGAGTGACGGTTAGGGCCGCGGCCCGGGAAGCACGCCAGACGATGATCACGAGCCGACCTTTGACCGCGCTGATGGCCTTGACGATCGCCGGTGGCGTCACCGCCACCATCCAGGCCCAGGGCACCTGCAACCTACCTGACCAGACGGTCGCCGCACGTACCCCGTCCGGTGTCGATGCGGGCGCGGTCCGGGCCTGCGTAGATGCCAATGTTCCCGGTCTTTCCGGCGACTACGACGCCATCCGTCAGGCCCGTCAGAATCTGCTCACTCCACTGCGTTCGCAGAACGTTTCGATCTTCTTTCGGCTGGCGTATTCCGATCAGCTCAAGCCGGCGATCACCCCGCTGATCGCCAACGCCTCCGACGACATCGCGATCAATGCCGTTCGCATCGCGGGCGAGCTCGGAACGATCGACGGCGCGAACCTTTGCGTGGCCGCTCTCGATGACAAGCGCCCCGCACTCCGCATGATGGCCGCCGCGGGCCTCGCCCGGACCTTCACCGTCCTTCGCGAGACGCCCACCATCCAGCCCGGCCCGTTTTCCGGAATCGAGACCCGCCTCGCCGCCGCGCTTGCCAAGGAAAAGGATACCGAGGTCATCGATGGCATCGCCATCGCCTACGACGCGGCCTTGCAGATTCCCACGAGCGTCGTCGCCGACGCCCAGAACATCGCCCTGCGAAGCGCGGCCACCGAGTTCGGGAAGATCACCCGTCAGCAGAGCCTCAACCCGGCCACCCTCCCCGCGCTGCTCCGCGCCAGCAAGTCGATGCTCGACACGCTCACGGCCGTCGCCGGCACCAAGCCACAGAACGATGCACTCCGCGAGGCCGCGGGCTTTGGCGGAGATCTCCTGGCATACACGCTCCGCCGCCTCCGTGCGGGAGAAGTCAGCGCCACCGATCGGCAGCAACTCGCCTTGCTCATTGGTCAGGCACAGAACATGGTGTCCGTTTCGGGGACCCTGCTCGGACAGTCCCCCAAGGCGTACCGGTTGAACACGCTGGTGGCCGAGGGCAATGACCGGCAGTATTTCCGCGACGTGATGAACCTCATTGGTGCTGAAGGGGACTTGATCAAGGCCCCCTTCAACCTCCGGCGCGACCGGTTCATCCCCGCGCCCTGATCGGCATTTCGCTCAAACCGCAATCGGCTGATCCGGGTACCCTCCATTCATGGGTCGTCTCTTTGTCCCAATCGGGCTTCTCGCCGCGATCGTCATCGCCATCATCGCGACCGACCGGCCCTCCCCGCGCGCCGACTTCACGTTCATCAACCGCGGCGATGTAGCCACACTCGACGTCCAGAAGGCTTCCTGGATGCAGGACCTGCGGGTCATCCGCATGCTCTTTGAGGGGCTGGTCAAGAACGATGTCCTCGATTCGGACTACACCATCCTTCCCGGCGTCGCCGAGCGATGGGAGATCAGCGAGGATGGGCTCACCTACACCTTCCACTTAAGGGCCGATGCCTTCTGGAACGTGCACGGCAAGCCCGTCGCCGTAACGGCCCACGACTTTGCCTACGCCTGGCGACGCGGCATCCTGCCCGATACCGCCAGCGACTACGCCGGGCAGTTCCACCTCATCCGCGGTGGCAGAGCGTTCTACGACTGGCGCACGCAGCAGCTCGACGAGATCGCCGCCATGCCCTCGGGCGCGGCTCGCAGCGATCGCGCCCGTGCGCTCTGGGCCGTCACCGAGCTGAAGTTCAACGAGATGGTCGGCATCCGTGCCGTCGACGACCGGACTTTCCGCGTCGAGCTCGAGCGGCCGACAGCCTACTTCCTCGACCTCTGCGCGTTCGCCGTGTTCTACCCGGTGTATCCCCCCCTCGTGCGCCAGTATGAACTGCCCGACCCCGCCACCGGCAGGCTCGATCAGCAACCCGGCTGGACCATGGCCGAGACCATCGTCTGCAACGGGCCCTTCCGGCTCGACTCCTGGCGATTCAAGCGCGAGGTCCGGCTGGAGAAGAACGCTCTCTACTGGGACCGCGACTCCATCGCCATCGACTCCGTCTCCATCCCCAGCAACGAAGACCCCAACGCCCAGGTGCTCGCGTTCAAGTCGGGCGCGATCGACTGGGTAAGCGATGTCTCAACACCCTACCGGCGGTTCATCGTCGCCGACAAGCTCGCGTACTACGCCGAGCACCGCGAGCAGTACGAAGAACTGCTGGCCCAGGGGCTGGACCCGGTGGAGATCGACCGCCGACTCCCGCCCGATCCGCGCCAGAACATCCACACCTTCCCCGCCTTCGGCACCTACTTCCTCAACTTCAACTGCCTGCCCAAGCTCGTTGACGGGCGAGACAATCCCTTCGCCGACCCGCGCATCCGCCGCGCGTTCGCGATGTCCGTCGACAAGGAGCGCATCGCGACCAAGGTTCGAGGCACCGGCGAGCGCATCGCAAACACGCTCATCCCGCGGAACTCAATCGCCGGCTACGAATCTCCCGCCGGGCTTCCCTACGACCCCGACGCCGCGAGAAAGCTCCTCGCCGAAGCCGGCTACCCCGGCGGCCGCGGCTTCATCACCGTCGAGATCCTCTTCAACAAGGATGCCGGCCACGACCTCATCGCCCAAGCCGCCGCCAAGGACTGGCAGGAGAATCTCGGCGTGCCGGTGCTGCTTGCGCAGAAGGAGATCAAGGTCTTCCGCAACGATTTGAAGAACCAGAACTTCATGATCAGCCGGGCCGGCTGGTTCGGCGATTACGGCGACCCGACCACCTTCCTCGACCTGAACCGGTGCGACGACGGCAACAACGATCGCAAGTACTGCTCACCCCGCTACGAAGAGCTGATGGATCGCGCCGCCTCCGAGACCGACCCCGCCAAACGCATGGCGATTCTCGCCGATGCCGAGCGTCTCGTGGTTGAAGAGGATCTTCCCTTCATCCCCATCTTCCAGTACGTGCAGGTATACCTCTTCGATCCGCACAAGGTCAGCGGGATCTCCTCACACCCGCGCCAGCAGCAGGACTTGTTCCGCATCGACATGCTCGGCGACGGCAAGGGGAGTGATATTCCGCGCGGTCTGCCTCCGGGCGGAGGAGACGTCAAGCGAAAGCCACCGGAGCAGCAGAGCGCCAAACCAGCAGAACAGTCGATTCGATCCCGACTCCGACCTCCCGATCTGATGATCTGCCGCTCTGCGAATGTGCTGCTCTCGCGTGCCGCGATCGGAGGCCGCGCATGATCGGCCTGATCACCCGTCGCCTCCTGCAGCTCCCGCTCATCGTCGGTGTGATCTACACGCTCACGCTCACGCTGGCCTGGGCAGTTCCCGGCAACCCGATCGACAACCCCGAGGGTCGTCGCCCGCCCGCTGCGGTCGTTGAGGCGATGCTCCGCCAGTACAACCTTGACTCCTTTCCCAGGTTCTACCTCTCATACCTCGACAATGCGACCGGCACCAAGTGGGTGCGCGATCAGGTGACCGGCCGCGCAGCCGAACGCGCGGCCGCGGCGGCAGAAGTCGGGCAGGCCGTGCCGATCCGCCGCGTGTTCGACCTCGGCCCGAGCCTCCAGTACGAAGACTGGGGCGTCAATCAGATCATCCAGGATGCGCTCCCCGTCAGCATCGCACTGGGCGCGATGGCGATGCTGATCGCCGTGATCATCGGCGTCGGCGCTGGCGTGGTCGGTGCGGTTCGGCCCAACTCCGTTGCGGATATCTCCACCCTCGCCGTCGCGCTCATCGGCATCAGCCTGCCCAGCTTTGTCGTCGGCACCACGCTGCTGCTGGTTTTCAGCGTGTGGCTCGGCTGGTTCCCCGTCGGCCAGTGGGGTCTGCGCGGCGCCGTGCTCCCGGCGATCACGCTCAGCCTCCCCTTCGCGGCATACATCGCACGCCTGACACGCATGGGCATGCTCGAGCACCTCGGGGCCGACTTCATCCGCACCGCCCGCGCCAAGGGCCTGCCGGAAAGCCGCGTCGTGCTCAAGCACGCGCTCAAGAACGCCTTCCTCCCCGTGCTGAGCTACATGGGCCCGGCAACGGCGATGGCGATGACCGGCTCGTTCGTCGTCGAGCGCGTCTTCACGGTGCCGGGCATCGGCCAGCACTTCGTCAACGCCGTGCTGAACAAGGACCTCTTCCTGATCATGGGTGTGGTGCTGGTGTATTCGACGATGCTGATCCTGTTCAACCTGACGGTCGATGTGCTGTACAGGTGGGTCGATCCGCGGATTGAGTGAGGCCGATCCATCCGGCCAGGCCGGACAAGCTCACGGAGGATGCGCGTGACTGGGCTCTGGTTGAAGTTCACTGTCGCGGCGCTTGTGTGCCTGCCGATGCTTGGGTGCTTCCCTGCGAAGGAGACTCCCGCGGCGGACCTTGACAGTCTGCGCCGTCTCGTCGTTCACGGCGAGGCGAAGCTTGTCGACGTGGCTGACACCCGGCCGCAGGACTCGCCCGCTCTCTCCACGATATGGCTGGCGATCGCGAAGGTCCGCCGCGCAACCGGCCCCGAGCAAGACCCATCGCTGCAGATGGTGACGCTCGCGCCATCGGATGATGAGCGGCGGACGGTCGGCACCGCCGAGCGCGACCTCGGCGGTACCGGGTCCGAGCCAATCACCGCGTTCGTGGAGCCGGGTCTGGTCGTCACCGCTGAGACCCTCCACGGCGAGGCGCGTCGGCTGGGCGCGAGGGCCATTCTGGTGTACACCTACTGGTCAAAACAAGAAACCGACACGTGGTCTTTCCCGTTCTTGTTCACGCTCGGCCTCGCGCCGGTGCTCAACTCAAGCTACCAGGCGCGTGTCGAAGCGATCGCGGTCGATGTCGCCTCCGGGGCTGTGGAGTTTGATGGGATGGAAACTGATGAAGGGTGGCAGGTCGCCAACGGATTTACGCGGCCGGAGGCCGAGCGGCAGGTGAGCCGGCGCGTGGAGCGTCGTGCCTTCGCCCGGATAATGGATCGCTACATCGCGGCGATGGGCGGCCCGGCGAACCCGCCGCGGCAGGAACCTATGGGGGATTCGTGGTAGTTCAGCCTACTCCGCGCTGAACGTCGCCCCATCCATCACATCAAAGCTCACCACCGCGCCCATCTCGAACTGCGACGGGATCTGCCGCGCATCGTTCATCGTGCAGTGGATCGGCATCCCCGCATCAACAATCAGCGTGCGCGAGCGGTCATCGCGGCCGATGACCGAGCCTTGAACACGCCGCGGATGGCCGTACACCGGCTCGACGTACTTGCCGCCAGTCTCGACAAGGTCGACGCGTCGCGCGGTCGCACGGATCGTCCCGATGATCCGCTTGCCGATGGGCGTGGCGATCGGCCCCGCCGGGAGCAGGTGCATCCGGTAGCTGGTGTTGGGGAACTCGATGACAATGTGCCCGGGCTTGGTCGCGGTCGGGGCGACAACCTCGGAAAGCTCGCCGCGGGCGAGCGTGGGGGCGATCTTGTCGGTGGGGGCGGGGTGAATCATGCCCGCACTGTAGTGCGGAAAGCAGCAGAGCAGCAAGAGGCCCACGTGATCGCTTCGCGGATGGCTATCCCCCTTTGCCTGGTGCCTTCCCCGCTTCAACGAAGTTCCGCAGCAGCTTCGGCCCTTCCACCGTCAGAAAGCTCTCGGGGTGAAACTGCACACCCTCCAGCAGCGCCTTCTGTTCGTCTCGGGGCCAGACCCGCCGCAATCCCATCACTACCCGTCGCGTGAGCCCTCCCGGCTTCGACGCATCGACCGGCTCATCCGTCCATGCCGAGACTTTCCACCCGCTGCCATCGGCCTCCGGCGGCGGGATCGTCTCCGCCAGCACCACCAGCGAGTGATAGCGCGTCGCAATGAACGGATTGCTCAGCCCCGCGAACACGCCTTGGTCATCGTGCTGCACTGGGGAGGTTTTCCCGTGCATGGGGATCGCGTGCCGCGTGACGGTCATGCCGTTCATGTCGCCGATGCACTGATGCCCGAGGCAGACCCCCAGCACCGGCACGCGTCCGGCAAACCGCTCGATAATCGCGCTCGAAACGCCCGCCTCCTTCGGCGTACACGGCCCCGGCGAGATGATCACGTGCGTCGGGACCATCGCTTCCGCTTCATCGGCGGTGACTTTGTCGTTCCGAACGACGCGCAGGTCGAGCGACGAATCAAGCTCCCCCAGCCGCTGAACGAGGTTGTACGTGAACGAGTCGTAGTTGTCGATGAGCAGGATCACGGCGGGAGGATATCGGCCAGAGGCGATGTCTGCCGCAGCGACTGCGGCTCATGGTCCGCCCGATAATCCTTCCCACTTTCCACTTCCCACCACTCAGTTCCTCGACCGGTTCACCCACCCAAACTCACTCGCCGCCGAGGAGTTCACCGGCCATGCGATGTTCGCCGCTTTCACAATCCGGATCTGCGACGCGTTCAGATCCTGGGGTTCCGCGAGGCGATCGTTCGGACCAGTCGGCGACTTGAACAGCCCCACCGATCCGTCGAGATACCCGTTGTGCCCGCCCCCGCCCTTGCCGCCCCCGGCCGAGCCCGACTTCCGTGCCCCATGCCGCGTCGACCACTGATCCGTCCCCGCAAACGAGCCATCGTCATAGGTCCGGTTGAAGAACTCGTCGTGCTCCTCCACCAGAATCGCGATCCCCGGGAAGTTCTTCCGCGGCGAGTTGCCAACCTCCGGCCGCTCCGGATAGTTCATCCACCAACCCAGATCAACACGTGCTCCCGCCATGCGGATGATCATCGTGTAATCAAAGAAGCGGTTCGCTTCCCGCCGTGCAGACGGACACTCGGTGATCTTGTCGGTCGTCTGCAAATACTCCCGCATAACGCTCGTGTGAAACGGGTGCGGATACAACGCGGGATTGGCCAGATACAGCGCGTTGTTCCGCCCCACCCAGTCCAGATTCTGCGGACCTTGCCAATACGCGCCGGGAATCACTTTGTAATCGTTCGCATACGAGTGAAACCCCAGCATCAACTGCCGCATGTTCGATAGGCACACCGCCTGTCGCCCCGAGTCTCGGGCCTTGCCCAGCGCCGGCAGCAGCAAACCCACCAGCAGCGCAATGATCGCGATCACGATCAGCAGCTCGATCAGCGTAAACGCGGCGGCCCGCCGGCGGTTGAACATGCCTCGCCTCCAGAAGGGGAGACTCCCCACGCTCAGCATACCACGGGATCCCCAGCAGCAGAATGCTCAAAGCAGCAAACCAGCAAATGGTGTCGAAGCGTTCGGCTTCACACCGACCACCGGGCCCTTGGAGACCGTTCCGCCCGCCGCGGCACATTTTGTCGCTTTGTCGGTCTGCTGCTTTGCTGCTTTCTCCCCAGCCCCTACCGTCTCCCCATGACCACTCCTGCCAACCACCCGAAGCACTACGCCGAACTCTGCACACTCCGCCACGAGGCCAAGACCCTGGGCTCAATCGGGGCTCTGCTCAACTGGGATCAGGAAACCTACATGCCCCACGCCGCCGCGGCACACCGGGCCGATCAGGCATCGCTGCTGTCAGGGATCGAGCACGAGAAGCTGACCAGCAAGCGGCTCGGAGACCTGCTCGCCCAGTGCGAAGCGGACAAGTCCCTGTCCGGTGATGCGGCATCGCGCGAAGGCGCGAACATCCGTGAGATGCGGCGCGACTACGACCTTGCGACCAAGCTCCCGACAGAACTGGTTTCGGAACTTGCCAAAGTCGGCAGCCAGGCACAGGAAGTCTGGAAGGATGCCCGGCAGAAGAACGACTTTGCGATGTTCCGGCCGTGGCTCGAGAAGATGTTCGAGCTGACACGCCGCAAGGCCGAGTGCCTGATGAGTGGGAAGAGTGGGGGGGCGAAGGGCGAGTTGTACGATGCTCTTCTGGATGAATATGAACCCGGCGCAACGGGTAAGGAGATCGAGGCGGTCTTCACGCCCCTCCGGCCGCGGCTGAGTGGGCTTGTGAAGGAACTCGCCGGCGCGGCCGCCAAAGGCAACGCCCCACGCGACGCATTCCTGAAGGCCGAGTTTCCCGCCGCGAAGCAGCACGAGTTCGGCCAGTTTGTCCTCAAGACGATGGGGTTTGATTTCGGCGCAGGTCGGCTCGACACCACCACCCATCCCTTCTGCTCCGGCATGGCTCCGGGCGACACGCGACTCACGACGCGCTACCGCGATGAGAAGTTCACCGATGCCCTCTACGGCACCATGCACGAGGGCGGGCACGGCCTGTACGAGCAGGGCCTGCCCAAGTCTGAGCGCTTCGGGCAGCCAGTGTCGGAGGCCATCTCGCTGGGCATCCACGAGAGCCAGTCGCGCATGTGGGAGAACTTCGTGGGCCGCTCCCGTGAGTTCTGGGAATGGGCACTTCCGCACGCCAAGAAGTTCGCAGGCGGTTCGCTCGATCAGTTTAGTGTGGCGGACGCGTTCGGGGCGACCAACCTCGTTCAGCCCAGCTATATCCGAGTCGAGGCCGATGAGGCGACATACAACCTGCACGTCATGCTCCGCTTCGGGCTCGAGCGGTCGCTCATCTCGGGCGAACTCCCCATCAAGGACCTGCCCGGTGAGTGGAACAAGCGCTTCAAGGACCTGCTGGGCGTTGAAGTCCCCGATGACCGCCGCGGCTGCATGCAGGACGTCCACTGGTCGTTCGGGTTGATCGGCTATTTTCCCACCTACACGCTCGGCAACCTCTACGCGGCACAGATGTGGGAGACGATCCACCAGCAGATCCCGGGCATGCGCGACAGGATGCGTGCGGGCGACTTTGCCCCGCTGCTTACCTGGCTCCGAGAGAAGATCCATCAGCACGGCCGCCGCTACGGCGCTGCCGAGCTCTGCAAGCAGATCACGGGCAAGCCTCTCTCTGCCGATCCCCTCATGCGGCACCTGGAAGGCAAGCTCAAGCCCGTCTACGGGATGTGACTCTCGCGACAACTGAACCCGGCACCCGGAGCCCGGACCCCGATGACCGACGCCCGCCCACCCGCCGCTTTCGGTCTTCGCGCAGCCATCTTTCTCGCGGGCGCTGCGTACTCCCTCACCGGCTTCCGCGACTGGAACCCGTGGGCCACCGCGCCCATCGCGCTCACCATCGGCATCGTGCTCGCCCTGCTCGGCCTTACCGCCTTTGAAAAGCAATCCAAGCAGCTCAGCCGCATCCTCATCCAGACCAGCGTCGTGCTGCTCGGCTTCTCCATCAGCCTGAACGATGTCGCCAAGGCCGGCCTCAAGGGCATGGTCTTCGCCGCCGCGACCATTGCCTTCGTCTTCCTCATCGGCACGCTGATGCAGCGTTTGCTCAAGACCGACAAGCAGGTCTCCGCGCTCCTCACCGCCGGTACCGCGATCTGCGGCGGCTCGGCCATCGCCGCGACGGGTACGGTGATCGGTGCATCCTCCGCCGCGATCTCGGTCGCCACCGCCGTGGTGTTTCTTCTGAATGCCGGCGGCGTGTACCTCTATCCCGTGATCGGAGAGTTCCTCAAGCTGTCGCAGACGCAGTTCGGCGCGTGGGCCGCAGTCGGAATCCACGATGTCGCCGGCGTTGTCGCCGCGGCCAAGCAATACGGCGATGTCGCGCTCAACGAAGCAACAGTCATCAAGCTCACCCGCGTGCTCTGGATCGTCCCCGTCGCGCTCGTGCTCGGACGCATGGCACGCCGAGAGGCGATTGACCCGCAGACGAAAAGGCCCGCAGCGCCGATCCCCTGGTTTGTCGGGCTCTTCCTGGTTGCCTGCCTGCTCCGATCGATCGGCGAGGCCACCCTCGGCGTGCCAGCGATCGCTCCCGCGGCTGACCTCCTGAAGTCAATCGCCAAATCCGCGATGACCCTCGCCCTCTTCCTGATCGGGTGTGGTCTTTCCCGCAAAGCCCTTGCCCAGGCCGGCTGGCGTCCGCTCCTGCAGGGACTGATCATGTGGATTGCCGTCAGCGTTGTGGCGCTGGTCGTCGTCCGCGCGATGGTCCAGTGAGCAAAGTGCACAACGCAAGACTCAACGCTCAAATGAAGCACTCTCGCTGCCGCAGCGGAATCTTCAAGTTTAAACTTTGAACTTGCTGCTTTGAGCTTTCCTATCGCACCGCCAGAGGCAGGCACCGCTCCAGCATCTCCCTCGCGGCCTTCAGATACTTCGGATGCCCCTCTCTTGCCAGGAACGCCGGCGCAGTCGCCGCCATCAGCACGCGACGCACGTTCGCCAGCATCGTGTAATCCTCCGATGTCGACAGCCCCGCATCGCGGCAGGCCCGCGCCAGAAAGTTCACCGGCTTCACACCGTCGAGCACTTCGCTCCGGCCCCAGTGCAGCCGCTCAAGATACACCGCATCCTCAACCCAGTGACCCGGATGCACAAGCGCAAGATCAATCAGCACGCACCCGCCCGATCCCTGTCCGCCGATCCCCGAGCGCAGCATCGCGTTCCCCGGGTGCAGATCACCGTGGCACCAGGTGTTGATCGGCCGCGCATTCCACCGCGCCAGCAGCGTCGGCACCGCCCGCTGCACATCGTGCACCAGATGATTCCAGTGCTGCTGGTCAGCCATCCCGTGCGTCCTGATCGACTCCCGAGCCTTGGCGAGCAGCTTCTCCCAATCCTCCGTCTTCACGCCTCGGGATGCATCAAGTTCCCGCAGCCGCGCGGCGCGAGCATACCAGTCCGCCGCGGCACGAAGCATCGACTCAACCGATGCCCGGGACATCGACCCTGACACCGGTGTCCCGTGCAGCCGTTCCACCACCAGCCACGCAAGGTCATACCCGCCGATCACCGTCCCCGCGGCGAACACCCGCGGCGTCGGCCCCATCGCGCACGCATACCCGGGGCTCACCTCGCACATCTCGCCGTCTACCAGCGGGCCTTCCCCAAGCTGCTCCGCGGCGTGTGGCAAGCCCCCCAGCGCAACCGTCCAGCGAAACTCCGCCGGCCCCACCGGCAGCTTCACCACCACCGGAACAGGCTCCGCCCCCTCGACCCGAAATGTTGCAAATCCCGTCGCCGCGCCCCCGGCCTGCCACGATGAACGGAACCACTCGACCGGCGAGAGCCGATCCTGGCACACCTTCCGCAACACCGGCTCGAGTGCCGATGCCAGAGAAGATGCGCCGCCCGCATCGCCAGTTCTTCCGTTACCGCAACCGTTCCCGCCTCCGTTGCCGGAAGCGTGCCCGCGAGCGTGGTGCGTCGGTGTTTCGCCCATCGGTGAGAGCGTCCTCCGTTGCGCTGCCAGGAACCGATGCCAGACTACCTGAAACTTCGTCCGCTGTCGATGCCCGGTTCGCCGCCATTGTGGAATGCGCGGCCACTCCTTCGAAAACTCTGCCACAACAGCTTCGACGCTTTCTCACACCCGCCCCAATGCCCGGCCCAAAGCCACCACCCGCGGCACCGATAACTGCTCCGCCCGCTGGGTCGAGGTGATTCCCTCACACCCCGGCGCAGCGGCAATCGACCCCCAATCGACGCCCTTTCCCAGCACCGCCCCGATCTGCTTGCGCCGCTGTACAAACAAATCCCTGAGAAATGCACTTAGGGCCGGCGCGTCTTTCACCAGCGGCTCAGCGCGACGTGTGAGCAGCACCATCGCGCTCGTCACATCCGGCCTCGGCCAGAAGCACTCGCCCGGAAGTTTGGCCAGAACCTTCACTTCCGCAATCGCCTGCGCCAGCACCGCCAGCGCGCCGTAGTCCTTTGATCCCGGGCCCGCCGCCAGACGATCCGCGACTTCCCGCTGAATCGTCACGGCCATTACTTGGCATTGCGGATGATCGACCAGCAGGTTCGACATCAGCGGCGTCCCAGCGCCATACGGCAGGTTCGCCACCAGCGAGAACGGTCGCCCGCCCAGCGCGGCGAGAATCTTCGCCGACACAGCGCGCTTGCCGTCGAGGCAGTCACCATGTACAAGCGTGAAGCGGTGCTGCTCATCCGGTCCCAGTCGTTCCGGCATGCGCTCCCGCAGCAGACCCGCAAGCTCATCATCCAGCTCGCACGCCACCACCTCGCACCCGCGAGAGAGCAGCTCTTCGGTCATCGTCCCCGTGCCCGGACCGACTTCCAGCACCAGCGAGCCTGCGCCCACACCCGACGCGTCCACCAACTTGCGGATGAGGTTCTGATCAACAAGGAAGTTCTGCCCAAGCGACTTCTTGGGCCGCAAGCCGCGCGACTCCAGAAGCTCCTTGATCTCAGTCAGTGTCTGCACGAAAGCATCGTACCCGCAATCACGACGCCGACTTCCTTCTCCTCAGGCCTCCGCCCCCGATCATCACACCCGATGCGCCGATGATCGGATTCGCAAGGTTCAACCACATCGGCGACCTCGCGTTCTGAGCTGAGTCCATCGCCGTGACTTCCGCGGGTCGTGGACCAGGGTCGGGCTTGCCCATCTGCAGCGCTGCGCTCAACAGCCCGAACACCAGCGTCAGCCCTGCGAGAACCATCACAGGCGTCGCGCTCCTGCCAATCGCTCTGCACACGGCACCACCCACAAGCGCGCCCGCAACTCCCAGCACCACAGCGCACACACAGAACAGCACGCTGGGTTCCCAGCTTGCGGGCTTGTAAACAGCCTCCGTACCCAGTGCAACCTGCAGGATCGTGAACCCGGCAACGATGAGCACAACCATCACGATGTACCCGACGATGACGCCAAGGATCGCGCGAAGCATGGTGCGGACTCCTGAAGTATCACCCCCTTGCCGGAGCAGACATCGGCCAGCCTACCACTTTCCGTCCAAAACCTGCCGGATCGCGTGCGCCACGCCATCCGCTTCGTTCGAATGCGTGTGCAGCCTCGCCGCGGCCTTGGCTTCGGGAATCGCGTTCCCCATCGCCACACCCAGGCCTGCCCGCGCCAGCATATCGATATCGTTCACATCATTCCCGATCGCGCAGATCCGCTGAGATTGCAATCCCCGCTCCGCCGCGAGCCACTCGATCGCGCTCCACTTGCTCGCCAGCTTGTCAAAAAGCTCAAAGATCACCACGTGCTGATCCCGGTCCCCGGTTACGCCCTCCGGCACCACCGCGCCGAAGTGATGGTGGTTCACCCGACCATCAAACGCAGTCAGAATCTCGCTCGCCACACCCTGAGTCCCGGCTTTCGTCCCGCACACCCCAACGCGCACCGTGTGATCGATGTGGTCATCCTCATCAAGCGAGGCCACCAGCTTCACCGGCACCTTCAGCGTGTCGAACCACCAACGCGTCACCGGGTCAACGCCCTTCCAGCCCCTTGGCGACACCACAACATAGTCGTGCCCGGCGCGAGGCTCACCCTCACCGCTCGCTGCTTCCCCCGGCGCAGTCGCAGTCGGGTCTTTCAGCACGAGCGCCGCATGGCCGTGCGCCGTCATCCGCTCCACCAATCCGCGAACAAGCCCAGCATCCATCGCAAACCGGTGGATCGTCCGCTGCTTCACCGGGCACGCCAGGATCGACCCGCCCGCAACCACCACCGGGTCCTGCTGGTCGATCAGCGTGGTGACATGCCGGCACTCCATCAGGCCGCGGCCTGTGCACACGGTCACGGTGATCCCCGCCCGCCGCGCATCGGCGATCGCATCAAGATTCGCGCGCGACACTCCCCCCTTCGGGCACAGCAGCGTCCCATCGAGGTCGATCGCAATCATGTCGTAGTTCGCGGCGGAAGTCATCGACCCAACTGTAGGGTCGGCCATTCCGCAATCCCCCTCAGTCCTCAGTCCTCAGCTCTTCCCCATCCAGCCGGCACACCCGTTCCGCCCCCGGCCCCAGAGTGATCACGTTCTTGCCCAGCCGCTTGCTCCGCAGCGCAAGTTCATCCGCGCGCTCCAGCAGAGTGTCCGCATCCGCGCCGTCCCATGGGAATGCCGCCATCCCGCCGGAAATTGTCAGCGTCCCAGGCGCCTCGCCGCCAAGCTTTGGGAACTTGTGCTTGCAGATCTGCTGCTGGAATCGCAGCGCGATCGGACCGATCTCCGAGGGCGATTGCGATCGTCCCACTTCGCGAGGTCCCTCCGGGTCGTAGAAGATCACCGCAAACTCATCGCCGCCGATGCGGCAGACACGATCCGACGGACGGATAACGCTTCGAAGCAGCTTCACCGTCTCCACCAGGATCTCATCCCCTGCCGCGTGTCCATACCGATCGTTGTAGATCTTGAAGTTATCAAGGTCGAAGTACAGCACCGCCACCGAGTGCCGCGCGGCCCGGGCCCGCTCGATCGCCGCGCCAAGGAACTTGCCGAAGTACCGGCGGTTCCACGCGCCCGTCAGCTCATCCGTGAACGCCGCGCGCTTGAGCTGTTCCTGCTGCACCGCCAGCGCAGCCCACGGCGCAAGGCCCGCGGCCTCTGTTTCGACCGCCGCGCGGTCAGCCCGCGGCGCGATCAGATAGCCAAGCACGCGATCGCCAAACCGAACCGCAACCCCGCCGGTGGGGGGCTTCGCATCCGCGCCGATGCGTGACGCCATGACAAACGCGGCGTTTGCGACAGCCAGTCGCTCCCGCACACCCTTCATCGCCGCCTCAATCGCGTCGCCACCCTGCAGCATCGCGCCGATGATCGAGGCACCGAGGCTATCCGTGCTCCGCGCGCTCGATACAATCGCAACATGGGCCGGGGCAGCGGTGGCCGCCGCCGGCTCACTTGCCTCGGCTCGCGCTTCGGGCCCCTCCGTGCTGGGAAGTCCTGCAAGCGCTGCCAGCAAATCCGATGCATCTCCACCACCGCTGCTCAGCACGCCGTCAAAGCCGATCGCGGCGGGTTCATCGAGCGAAAGCAGCCGCGCAGTCGGGTCGGCACGCTTCACACTCGCGGCAAACGCCGGCGCACGTTCCTTCGAGATCGCGCCCGGTGCAACAAGCACTACCGTTCGCGATGGCGATTCCGCATCGATGGGGTTGGCAATCTCCGCGATTGCGCTCAGCGGTTCGCGCGCGCGAATCAGTTCGATCTCCCGCATCCGCCGCAATGATCGCTCGATGTCGTTCCGCCCCACCAGCACCACACGAACCGTAGCGTCCGGCGCACTCGCGCCGTTCTCGCCGAGACCATTCTGGTGACCCTTCCCGCTCAATGACCACTCCGCTCTTGGCCCGACCCGTTCGTCGTGCCTGGTTCATCATCCGCCAGCAACATCCTCAGCTCTTCCTCGCTCAACAGCGGGATGCGCGGCCCAGCCTCTTCTGCATGCTCGGGCGCGATGCTCGTCTTGGCCCCAACATCTCCGCTCGCACCGGCGGAAAGCCCCAGCGGCTTCGCCGTGCTGCCCGCCGCGGCAGGTCGATTCTCAGCCTCTTCCCCAACCAGCCTCAGACGCCGGGCGCCGATCCCGGCCCCCGGTCGTACGACCACCCGCGGCGATTCGTTCGCGGGTCGCGAGCCTTTCGCCGCCGGCCGGAAGGCCGGGGCCCCACCCGGCTTCAGCCGCGGCGTTTCCGGCCCCACTGTCGATGCCAGCCGCGGCCCCTTGATACCTGGCACAGCGATACCTGGCACAGCGATACCTGGCACAGCCGCCCCTCCCGCGTCTCCCGCCCGGCGCTCAGGTGTGGAGAGTACCGGTACCGTCGTGAACCACGGCGTCCGTTCGGTCGCCTCCAGGCGGCGAAGCTTCTCCGTCTCCTGCTTCGAATACCACCAGATTGCAACCTTCGGCGCATGCAGCCTCAACACCTCGATCAGCTCAGCCGCATCCGCGATCGTCGACGGCTCCACGAGCACAAGCGTGGACGAACCGCGCTTCGCCGCGGCACACAAGTCCGCAAGCGCAAGGTACGAATCCGAGAACATGCGGATGTTGGGGATCTTCTTGCTGATCGACGCGAGCAGATTCGTCGGCACCGATGAACCGGGCGCATGCAGAAGCACATACACCGCGTGGCGCTCCTCGCGTGCTTCCCGTGTTCCGTTCTCGCTTGTGCCGCTCATCGCGGAAGTCTAAACCACGAACCCCCCCAAGGTGCCGATTTCGACGCTCGCTCACCCCCGATTGCCTCACTTCCGGGCCGCAGCAGCTTCCCATAACGCACGCGCGACCCGCTCAGCCCCATCCGCAGGCCCCAGCGCGGCAAGGGCACCCCTCATTCGAGCCCTCGCGCCGCAATCTCGGAGCAGCCCGATGAGCGTCCCCGAGTGCTCTCGCAGGTTATCCGCCTGCCGGATCCGGTCGGTGCACATCACCGCGCCCCCGCTCTCGACCAGCACTCGGGCGTTGTGCTTCTGGTGATCGTCCTTGTGAAACGGGTATGGCAGGAACACCGTGGGCGTCCCAGTCGCCCAGACTTCCGCGACATTCCCCGCGCCCGACCGTGCGATCGCCAATCCCCCCGCGCTCGCCGCGCCCCACCAGTCCCCCATCTTGTCGCTGAACGCCTGCACCACCGCTTCGATCCCAGCCCGGGCATAGGCCTCGCGTGCCGAGACCTCCGCATCCTTGCCCGTCTGATGCAGAATCTGCCATCCTCCGCCAAGCAGCGCGCCCCGGCCCTCCTCAGACTCGGCAAACCCGCAGATGAACTCATTCACCGATCGCGCGCCCTGGCTCCCCCCGGTCACCATCAGCACCGGCCGCGACGGATCCAGCCCCAGCCTCGCGCAGCTCTCCGCATGGTCGCGCGCCACACGCACTTCGCGACGCACAATCGGTGGAACCGTGACCCACTCCCGCGCGTAATCCGCATCCACCTTCGCCGCGCTGAACGCCCCAAGCCCCAGCGGCCGACGCATCGCCCGCCGCGCAATCAGCCGGTTGGCCTTCCCCGGCACCGCATCCAGATTGACCAGCAGCACCGACGCTCGCTCGGCCCCCGCCGCCTGCACCACCGGTGCCGCGACAAATCCGCCCATCGCCACCACCGTCACGCTCGCATGCTTGCCGCGTTCATCGCGGATCACGGCGCGCGCCCCGCGGATGCTCCTCCCCCATGTCCAAAGGAACTTCACCATCCCGCGCGGACGCACGCTCAGCGGGCTCGCAGGGATCACCACAAACCCCGCGCCCGCGGCGTTCAGAATCTTCGCATCCAGCGGCCGGTCCGAGCACACGTACACGCACCGCGCACTCCCGCCGTGCGATTCCGCGATCGCCCGCAGCTCCGTGCCGATCGCAAGCCCTGGGTACAGGTGCCCACCCGTTCCGCCGCCGGCGAAGATAAAGCTATGCGTCGCCAACGGCTGTCCCGCCCCTGTTCACACATGCCGACCGATGGCCGTCTCGTCGACCGCTGCCCGTGTCGTCGCCACCGGCGCGGCCGCAGCCGGCACGTCATCGAGCGAGATCACCAGCGGCCCGGCGTGCTCATCGAACGTGCCGATCATCTCGACCAGCCCCGCCCCGCCTGCTCTGTCGAATCGATCGACCGTGCTCGCGATTACGCTCTCAACCGGCTCGATGATCTCAAGCTCTTGGGCCACAACCCGCTCGCCCCCATCGGCTGTGAACAGCAAGCCCTGTTCTCCATCGGCCGCCATCGCCGCGGCCCGCATCGTCGCCTCTTGAGCCTCTGCCTCGGCCTCAACCAGCCGCGCTTCACGCGCGACGTCCGCCTCGCTCCGCATCGTCATCGCGGCGAACAGCCCCGGCGGCGCCCATCGCGAGTGATCATCCGTCGCCACCGATGCCGCAACCGATGAGGCTTGCTCAGTTGTGCGGTCTTCGACTTCCACACACCCCAAATCCGACTTCCTCCATCCCACGTCGGAATCACCGCTTCCGAGACTCAGCCTGCCGCTCAGAACTCTCGGCACCCACCCGTCCTGCGTGCGGTCCATCGCGACGATGAGCCCCAATGATGCGGCTGTGAGGATCCACCCCGTTCCGCCGCTGGAGAGCAGTGGCAACGCGATGCCCTTTGTCGGGCCAAGCCCCGTCACGACCGCCAGGTTAATCAGTGCCTGAATGCCCACCGTCGCCACCACGCCCAGCCCCAGCAGCTTCAGCATCGCGGCCTTCTCTCGCCGGATGATCGACCAGCACGACCAAAGCATCCCGCCGTACAGCGCGACGACCACCAGCGCGCCCGCAACGCCGAGCTCTTCACAGATGACCGCAAACAGAAAGTCCGTCCGGTCCTCGGGCAGGTAACCGAACTTCTGCAGGCCGTGCCCAAGCCCGCGCCCCGCGACCTGCCCGTTCGCCACCGCCACCATCGACTGAATCATGTGATACCCGATCCCATCGGCATCGGCATACGGGTCCAGGAATGCCAGCAGCCGGTCGCGCCGATACTGGCTTGACGAAATCGCCAGTGCCACAAGCGTCAGCGGCGCGGGTGCAAGCACCGCCAGTTGCCACAGCCTTGCGCCCGCGGCGATCAGCATCACGCACGCGACACACCCCAGCAGCACCCCCGTGCCCAGATCCTCCACCACGATGAAGCCCGCCATCGCCCCTGCCGCGGCCAGGCCGGGGAGCAGCCCACGCCAGAACTTGTGCATCCGGTGCATGTTCGCCGCGCCATACCAGGCCAGGATCGCAACCATCGCCCACTTCGCCAGCTCGCTCGGCTGGATCGACTCCAGCCCCGGTGCGGGAAGGCTGATCCACCGCGACGAACCGTTGACCGTTCGGCCGATCCCGGGGAGGTACACCGTCGCCAGAATGCCCAGGATCGCCAGCACCAGCAGCCACATCGGCCAGAGGCTGAACACCGTTCGGAAGAACCGCCGGGCAAAGTCGCCAGAGACCAGCAGCCCGTCTTCGCAGCTTTCCGTCGGTGTGGTGCCGGCGGAGGAGAGCCACGATGCCGGGACAATCCTCCGAATCGGCAGCATCGCGCACACCGCCATCGCCAGCATCGCCAGCGCCATGTACACCGTTGACCGCGACAGCAGAATCGACTCGACCGTGACCGCCTGGGTCGGGTCGACGCTCATTCCCGCCGAGTTGACCATGACCACGCCCAGCGTGAGTAGGGCAAGGACACACAGAACGACGACCTGTCCGGAGCGCAGCATTGCGGGGAGTATCGGCTACCCCGTTCGCACAGGATCAAAGGAGTTCCACGCCCAGGACAAGGTTGGTTTTATGCGGTCGGAGACAGGGTCCAGGCTCATGGGCCACCGTTCGCGGATGGCTTCCGGTCGGGTCGACTTGGCGGCTTTACCAATCCCGGCCGCGGACGCCATCAGGCGTCGTGTCAAACTTCGCGGCATCGGCCATCGCTTCGTCAACCTCCGGCGAGCCGCGCGACTGCAAGACGATGCCGGGGGTGACAGTCGAGGTGTCGATCGACCTGCCCGACCCATCCGCGGCGACCACGTTGACTCGCCTCGGAGAGAACAGCATTCCCGGATCGATCATGCGCTCGTCATGAAACGGAAACTCATACAACGCGCACTTGCTAGACGTGAACATCACATCGGCCTGCGTCTGCGTTCGTAGGAACCGCCGGGCCATGGCCGGCTGGGGCATGGAAAGTAGCTCGGGCGCATAGAACATCGCCATGGACAGCCGATACCGAAGTGTGCCGACAACCTCAGTTCGCTCGACTCCCCGAGCGTCGGCAACTCGCCCAATCATCTCCGGTGTATAACGATCGGATGGACAAATCAGCGACGCATGAAATGCCTGCTCTCCGTACGCCTCAAGGACGGGCAGGTGCCACAGTCCGCTCGCCAGGCCGTACTCGTCGAACGTTACCGTTTTCATGGTCGGTAGACGGGTCGACCTCTCGCTTTCAAAGATGTTCGGCCATCGGTCCTGATGCTCCGCGGCGAACGCGGCAAGAACTCCGCCGTGCGAACGCATTTGCGATAGGCACTTGACCTCTCGTCCCTGCTCCTTTGCAGACCGTAGCAGTGGAATCGTCAGCCCGATGAGGATCAGGACTATGCCCATTGCCACCAATGCTTCAACGAGCGTGAAGGCCGAGCGATCTCTGCGATGACCGCATCGTGTCATGTAGGCATTCTTGACGGAGGTTGATGTTTCTTCAAATCACTATAAATTTGTGGATAAGCTGT
>JBBRUT010000006.1:0-58449 GCA_038247555.1 Phycisphaerales bacterium
GGTGGCATCGGAGAAAGCGGTCATCGAGGTCGCGACGTTCCGGTCGGATGGGCCGTACACCGATGCGCGGCGGCCGGACACGGTGCATTTCTCAACGCCGGAGGAGGATGCAAAGCGGCGGGACTTCACGATCAACGCGCTGTTCCTCGATCCGCTGCTGGAGCCGGGAACGCCGGGACGGGTGATCGACTTTGTCGGAGGGCAGCAGGACCTGGTGGCAGGCGTGGTCCGCGCGGTGGGCAACGCGGAGGAGCGGCTGGCGGAGGATCACCTGCGCGCGCTTCGGGCGGTGCGGTTTGCGGCGCGGCTGGGGTTTGCGATTGAGGCGGGGACCGCCGCCGCGATCTCGCGGCATGCTTCGGAACTGAAGGGGGTTTCGCGCGAGCGAATCGGTGATGAATTGCGGCGAATGTTGCTGCACCCAGGGGTGCAGGTTCGCGCTGCGGCGATCCGGCTGATGGAGGCGCTGGGGCTGGATGCCCCGGTGCTGAACGAAGGGGCAAGGGGCCCGAGTGATCTGTCACTCGCAGAAAGGCTGGATGGAGACCACCTACAACTGGGGACAGTGCTTGCAGGCTGGTGTGTAGAAAGGATGGGCGCGGCTTCGACTGGTTTGGAAGATCACCACATAAAGGGGATAAGTTCGGCGTGGAGGCGGGCACTGTGTCTGAGCAACGAAGAGAGCGGGCAGTTCTCGGACGTTCTGGAGATCCACGCGGCGTTGATCCGGCGGTGGGCTGGGATGGGCGTGGCGGCACGGAAGCGAACCGTGATGCGGGATATGTTCGGTGAAGCTTTGGCCGTGCTGGGGGCAGTTGAAGCCGCCGCGGCTGGCCGTATCACTGGTGATGTCAAGACTTTAGAGGCGGATGGGGTGGGTGTGTCGCCCACGCCGTTGATCACGGGGGAAGATCTGATCGCCGCGGGGTTTGCACCCGGGCCGTTGTTCAAGCGGGTGCTGGAAGAGGTGATGGATGCGCAGCTGGAGGGTCGGGTGCGGGACCGGGCGGGGGCGATGGAACTTGCGGGGAAGCTGTGCGTCTAAAGTGGTACGGGTGATTTCGGGGAGAAGCCGACTGGCGCATCATCGGCAGGGGCCGGGAGCGGCAGGCGGCCTGAAGTGGCGATAGATGGCCGCGAGGCCGGTGATGAAACCGCGAGCAAGTGGAGTGCGACGAATGAAGACGAGTCACATGTTGCTGGGAATGGCCGCGGCGGGCCTGTTGGCGCTGGGGATGGGCGTGCCGATGGCGGCGGCTCAATCCGGCAGCAAGCCGGCCGAGAAGGCGGAGGCCGCGAAGCCCGCGTCGAAGGACATCATCGTCTTCAAGTCCGGCAAGCAAGTGGAGTGCGAGATTATTGAAGAGACGGACACCACCGTGAAGGTCAAGGTCTCTATCGCGGGGATGAGCGCGGAGACAGTGTATCAGAAGAGCGAGATTCTGACGATTCAGAAGGGAGCGGGCGCGCCGCTGGATGGCTCGGCCAAGCCCGCCGCGACCAAGGGGACGACCAAGCCTGATGCGAAGAAGGACGTGCCGTCCGAGGATGGCGCGCCGACGGTGTACGTTGTGCGATGCACGGGTGAGTTTGGCCGTGAAGTATGCGCGACTTCGATTTCGCGCGTTGTCGATGACATCAAGAAGCACCAGCCCGATGTGATGGTGATGGAGTTCAATCACCCGTTCTCGCAGTATGGGGAGGAGACCCCGGACTTCCTGTTTGATCCGGGCTCGTTTGATCAACTGGAGATTGCGCGGCAGATCAGCACGCTGATCACCGACCGCATCCGCGACGATGCGGAGTGGACCAAGAAGCCCCGGCTGGTGGGATACATCAAGAAGGCGCTTGGTGCGGCGAGCTTCCTGCCGTTTGTGTGCCCGGAGATCTACTTCGCCCCCGACGCCCTGCACGGGGGCATAGGCGGTTTGGAGCACATGTTTGACGGCGTGGGGGACAAGGTCGCTCAGGAGAAGCAGTATTCGCTGCGGATGAAGCGGGCCGAGGGAATCGCGGAGAAGGGCGGGCACGAGCCGCGGGTCGTGCGCGCGATGTCCCGAATCGACTATGTGCTCTCGTACCGCCTGGTCGGTGGGCGGGTGGAGTTTCTGGAGCGGATGCCCGAGTCCGCCGACGAGTGGCTGCTGACCGACGACGGGGAGAGTGAGCGTCGGGACCAGGTGGAGGACATGATCCGCTACAAGGGCAACGACGTCCTGACGCTGGATTCCCGCACGGCGGAGCAGATCGGCTTCTCGAAGGGAACTGTTGCCGATCTGCGCGAGCTGATGTATGCCCTTGGCTACACCCGCGACTACGTTGAGGTGAAGGGTCGGAGCGACGACATCATCAAGGGCTGGGGCGAAGAGGTGAACAAGGGCGAGAGCAACCTGCGCCGCCTGGCCGATCAGTATGCGAATGTTGAGGTGCGGGCTCCGGGCCAGTATCGTGAGCGGACGGCGGCTCGCAGCCAGCGGAAGTCCGTGCTCCGCGAGATGCGTGGCATCTTCAATCGTTACCGCGAGTCGCTGAACCCTCGCCGGATTCCCCAGTTGGACGTCCAAGCCATCGATGTCACCATCGACCAGATAGATCAGCAGCAGCGTCTTGATGGCCCTCCGTGAGGTTGGCCTGGCGCGAATCGCAGCGGACACATCCGGTATTTCAGAAATTCATTCAACGATCCAAAGAGGAAACCATGCCCCGGATCCGTAACACCATCAAGTCCCTGATGCTCGCGCTGGTTGGCGCGTGCACGCTGCTCGCCGCGACGACGAGCGCACTGGCCGACAAGCTGCACCTGAAGGACGGTCGGGTCCTTGAGGGTGAAATCATCCGCGAGGGTGAAGGCTTCGTGTACTTCAAGGTGAAGGTCGGCTCGATCGAGCAAGAGCAGTTCTTCATGACCGATCAGATCGTCAAGATCGAGAGGGACACGGAAGCCGCGCCGGCGAAGACACGCACGGAGACCGCCTCCAAGTCGTCGTCTTCGGCGAGCAAGGCCCCCGCGGCGGACGGCGTGCGCCGGATAGCCATCATGAACTTCGGTCCGCCGAGTTCGTGGCAGAATGAGATCGACACCACCGTCGGCATTCAGATCAGCGCGGACGCGTGGAAGCGCGCGGTGCCGCTGCTTGAGAAGGATGGCGTTACAGATGTGGTCGTGCGCATCAACTCCGGCGGGGGTCTGCTGCTGGAGTTGCAGCGGTTCATGGATGTCTATGAAAAAGAGTACAAGCCCAAGTTTCGCACGGTGGCGTGGATCGAGTCGGCGATCTCCGCCGCAGCGATGAGCCCGTGGGTTCTGGAGGAGTTTTACTTTCTGCCCGAGGGCAATATCGGGGCGTGCACAGGGTTCTCCGGCCGGCTCAACGCGATCAAGGGGCCGCAGCTGGAGATGGTGCTGTACCAGATGGAAGAAGCCTCGCGCAAGGGCAAGAAGGATCCGAAAATCATGCGGGCGATGCAGATCCAGGAGCCGCTGAGCGCGACGATCGATGAGCGGACCGGTCAGGTAACCTGGTTCCAGGATGTCACTAGCGGCGATCACCTAGTCAATCCCGTCGGCCAGGTGCTGACCATCACCGCCAACGAGGCGGTGAAGCTCAAGCTCGGCAAGGCCGTGGTGGCGACACCCGATGAGCTCGCCCGCGCCATGGGCTACCAGGAGTATGTCTGGGCGGGCAATGAAGCGATCGCGTTTGTCGACAAGAACATGCGCGACAACGACAAGGCCGACAAGAACTGGCAGGTGACCGCGGAGAAGTATCAGCGGACTGTCGGTGTGGCCGCGCAGATCCAGGATCGCCAGCGTCGTGGCGCCGAGGTGGGCATTGCCCGTCGGCATCTGGCCGAGCTGAAGCGGCTATTCAGCGGCAACCCGAACTTCGCGCTGATGTACGGGACCGATGAAGAGTGGTTCCGGGAGCAGGAAGAGCTGCTCAAGCGGCTGATGCGCTGATCGCCGCGGCAGGATGCAAAGCACAACACCATGAAGGCCCGGCCGGGTTCGGTCGGGCCTCCTTGCTTTTTGGGAGTTTCGCGCTGGCCGCGGGGCCCCGGGGTCAGTACGCTCCGCACATGATCACAGCCGAGAAGTTCCTGACCAAGTCGTTTGATGGGACGGTCTATACGGGAATCGAGCCGTTCCTTGCCGATCTTCTGGCCCGGGATGTGGCATCAAGGCAGGAGCTGGAGCGGTGGATCGTGGATCGCTCGGAGCTGGATGCGGCGTGCGCGGAGTCCCGTGCGGAGCTGTACATCGCGACGTCGTGCGACACCGAGAACAAGGAAGTCGAGGCGGCGTTTGGCCGGTACCTCGAGCAGGTTGCGCCGAAGCTTCAGCAGGCGGAGTTTGATCTGGATTCCAAGCTGGTCGCGCTGGCTGATAAGTTTCCGCTGGATCATTATCGATACGACGTGATGCTGCGGAGCAAGCGGGCGCAGGTTGCGATCTTTCGCGAGCAGAACGTGCCGCTGCACACCGAGCTGTCGAAGCTGTCGCAGCAGTTCGGCAAGATCGCCGGGGCGCAGACGGTGCACTTTGATGGGCAGGAGCGGACGCTGCCGCAGATGAAGGAGTTTGAGCTCTCGACGGATCGCGCCGTGCGGGAACGGGCGTGGCGGGCGACGATTGCGCGGCGGCTTGCCGACAAACCGCAGCTCGATGCGCTCTACAGCAAGATGGTGTCGCTGCGGGATGAAGTTGCTCGCAACGCGGGGTTTGTGACCGATGCCGACTCGGGGGCGTATGTGAAGTATGCCTTCAGCGAGAAGAACCGGTTTGATTACACGCCGGGGGATTGCCGCGAGTTCTGGCGGGCGGTGGAACGGCACGTGGTGCCGTTCATCCGTCGGCGGAGCGAATCGCGCCGAGTGCAGCTGGGTGTGCAGACGCTTCGGCCGTGGGACCTGGCGGTCGATGTGCAGGGTCGCGAACGTCTGAGGCCCTTTGAGGGGGGTGCAGACCTTGTGGCCAAGTCGATGGCGACGATGAAGTCGCTGGACCCGCGCCTTGCGGAGATGCTCGGACGGATGACCGGCGGCGCAACGGCCGGCGCGAAGGATTGCAAGACCGAGTTCCTGGATCTGGATTCCAGGCGTGGCAAGCGACCCGGTGGGTATCAGTACATGCGGGACCGGACGCGGCGGCCGTTCATCTTCATGAACGCGGCGGGGCTGCATGACGATGCGATGACGATGCTGCACGAGGCGGGGCACGCGTTCCACTCGATGCTCTGCACCGATGAGCCGATCGTGGACTACCGGCACTCGCCCATCGAGTTCGCGGAAGTGGCGAGCATGTCGATGGAGCACCTGAGCATGCCGCACTGGGGCGCTCCGGGCGCGTTCTACTCGCGCGAGGAGGAGTTGCGGCGTGCGCGGCACGAGCACATCGAGGATGCGGTGACGCTGCTGGCGTGGATCGCGACGATCGACGCGTTTCAGCACTGGGTGTACGCCAACCCGGCGCACTCGGATCAGCAGCGTTGTGCGCACTGGCTGGAGCTGGAGACAAGGTTCGGCCGCGGCGTGTCGTGGGAGGGGCTGGAAACCGAGCGCATGTGGTGGTGGCAGCGACAGAGCCACCTGTACAGCAACCCGATGTACTACATCGAGTATGGGATCGCGCAGTTGGGCGCGCTGCAGTTGTGGCAGGGTTCCAAGGTCCGCGGGGAGAAGGCCGCGGTTGATGCGTACATGCGGGCGCTGACCCTGGGCGGGAGCCGGCCCCTGCCGGAACTGTTCAAGGCCGCGGACCTGCACTTTGATTTCGGAGAGGCGACGGTGGCGCGGGTTATGGAGGCGGTGGAGGGGGAGTTGGCAGCGTGAGGCAATGAAGGCAGGTACGCAGAGAGCAGATCAAGAGAGATAGGGGATCTGGCCTTTGAACCCTCTGCGTCGCTCACGTGCTTCTGCATGAACTCTGCGGACGGCTTCAAAACAAAAAGAGCCCGGCCATGCGGGCCGGGCTCTTTGTGTGATTCAGTTACTGGGCGGACTCAGTCCTTCTTCTTCTTGCTCGCCTTCTTGGCGGGTTCCGCGGCGGGCTCGGCCGCGCCCTCGGCGGGAGCGGCCTCGACCTTGGGGGCCCAGCCGGTCTTGGGCTTCTCGAGGAGGTCGACCTTGGGGCCGCGCTCGCGAGCCGGGCGCTCGGGCCGATCGCCGCGGTCGCCCTTGCCAGCCTTGGACTTGTCGACGAGTTCACCCTCGGAGTCGAAGTCCATCTCTTCCTTCTCATCCAGCTCGAGCTTGCGGTCGGCCATAACCCAGAGCTTGATGTTGGTCTCAAGCTCGGTCTCGAACTTGACGTGGACGGTGTACGTGTCGACGCGCTTGATGGCCTCGTTGAGGCGGATGTCGCGCGGCCGGACGTTGTTGAAACCGGCGGCGTTGAGGGCCGCGGCGATCTCCTGCTGGGTGACACCGGCATAGAGAATGCCCTGATCGTTGCATGCGCGCTCGAGGTGCAGCTCGTAGCTGCTGAGCTTCTCGATGGTGGTGACGCGGAGCTGGCGCTGCTCGGCCAGGAGGCGCTCGGCGTCGGCGCGCTTGGCCTGCAGGCTCTTGATCAGATCGTCGCTGGGCTCGGTGGCGAGTTCGCGGGGGAGGAGGAAGTTGCGGGCGTAGCCGATGCGAACCTTGACGACATCGCCGACGATGCCCAGATTTTCGACGTTTTCGGTGAGGAGGAGTTCGATGCTGCGTGCCATGATTCGCTGTCCTTTCCCGGGGATTCCGGGGAGAGTTCAGGAGCGGCGGCGGGTCACACGACCCGGCGACGCCCCAGCGGTGAAATGAAAAGGCAGTTCTGAGTCCTGAGTGCTGCGTCCTTCGATCAGGACTCAGGACTTCAGCACTCAGTAAGGATGATCAGAACGGGATGTCGTCTTCCTGAATGGGTTCGTAGCCGGAGTCTGCGGGGGGTGCCGCGGCGGAGGATTGGGGACGACCGCCGCCCGCGTCAGCGCCACGGGGCGCACCCGAGGAACGCGGTGCGTTGCTGCTGTCGTAGCCACCGCCGCCGGGTGCGCCGCCGCCCCCGCCGCCGCCCTTGGATTCGACGAACTCAAAGGTCTCGACGATGACCTTGAGCTTGGAGCGGTTGGAGCCGTCGGTCTTGTCCTTCCACTGATCGAGCTTGAGCCGGCCTTCGATGAAGATCGGCTTGCCCTTGGCGAAGAACTTGGCGATGTTCTCGGCGGTCTTGCCGAAGGCTTCGCAATCGACGAAGGTGACTTCCTCGCGCAGCTCACCGCTGGCGGAGTCGCGCCACTTGCGGTTGACGGCGATGCCGATCTGGGCGACCGAGCTCTGCGAGGGGAGTGTGCGCACCTCGATGTCGCGGGTGATGTTGCCCATCAGCAGGACTTTGTTGTAACTACCCATCGCGGAACCTCCGGTGAACAGGGCGGGTGGGGGACGGCCCCCGGCTCGGACACGTTCGGATTATATTCGCATATTGACACCGAGGTGTCAAACCTCTTCGTCGGCATCGACGGGGACAACCGGGACCTCGGTGACGGTGACGGGGACGGCGCTGGGCTGGGTCGCGCGGAGCTTGGCCTCGGCCTCGAGGTCCTTCATTGCGTCGGCGGCCTTCATCTCGTCCTGGGAGAGGTGATCGGCTGTGGTGAGCAGGACCCGCATGATCTGCTCGTTGAGGTTGCAGGCACGTTCGATCTGCCCGATGTTGACCGTGGGCGCGGAGAAGTAGGTCAGGATGTAGAGGGCGCGCTTCTGCTTGTCGATCTCGTAGGCCAAGCGGCGTTCATCCCACTTCTTCATGGCGATGATCTGGCCGCCGGCCTTCTCGATCATCTGGCGGATAAAGGTGAGGATCTCAGGGAGCTGGGCGGAGGCGCCCTGGCCGATGAGGATCATCGCCTCGTAGTTGCCAATACGCTGGTCCATGGTGGGGAGAGTGATGGCCATTGCAGAGTTACCTTTCGTCGGATTTCGCCACGGAGGGCGGGGTGTGTTGCGGGGCCGGCCGCGGCTGCGGCGGCGAGGACGGAGGGGAAACGGACGCGGGGCCGTCCTTGGTGTTGAAACGATTCATCGCGGGTGTGAGTCCTTCGGCGGCGAAGATCTCGGCGGCATCGGCGGCTTTGTCGAGCGCGGGCTCGAGCAGCGCGAGCTGCTCGGGCGTGAAGCGGCCAAGGACATGGTCCTCGAGCTTCATCATGGGGGGGCAGGCGTCGACGCCGATGCGGAGGCGGGGGTAGTCCGGCGTGCCGAGGGCGCGCTGGATATCGGCCAGGCCGTTGTGCCCGCCCGCGCCGCCGGTCGCACGGAGACGGATCGCGCCCGCGGGGAGCGCGACATCGTCAACGAGGACAAGGAGGTCGCTGACAGGATTGAGCTTGAAGAAACCCAGGGCCTGGGCGACGCTGCGCCCGGAGAGGTTCATGTAGGTGATGGGCTTGAGCAGCAGGCAGCGAATCGATCGGATGTTGGCCTCGACGCACAGGGCGTCGAACCGCGCCCGCGGGGTTTCCGCGGGCGCGTGTCGCCTGTGCAGACGATCGACCGCCAGGAAGCCCGCGTTGTGGCGGGTCTTCTCGTAGGCCGATCCGGGGTTGCCGAGTCCGACGATGAGCTTCATGGTTGCGAAGGCCTATGCGTAGAAGCGCGATGAGTGAGTGGGGGGTGAGGTTAAGGATTACTTCTTGCCGCCGGGCTTGGCGCCTCCGGCCGGGGCTGCGCCCTTGGCCGGGGCCGCGCCCTTGGCCGGAGCGGCACCCTTGGCTGGCGCTGCGCCCTTGCCGGCGGCCGCGCCGCCCTTGGCGTCGTCCTTCTTGGCGGTGAGCACTTCGGGGTTGGCGCCACCCTCGGCGGCGACAGTCGTGGCCTCGGCGACCTTGAGCTCGACGCCCATGACGATCTGCGCGACGACGCCGTGCGTGTCGGAGATCAGCTTCATGTCTTCCTTGGGGAGCTTGACGTCGCCGGAGGTGATGATGTGCCCCAGCTCAAGGCCGGAGATGTCGACATCGATATGGCCCGGGATGTCCGCCACGCGGCACTCAATCTCGATCTCGGTGACGGGGTGCATGAGCAGGTTGCCCGCGATCTTGAGGCCGATGGGATCGCCCACGAGGCTGACGTGCACGCGGGTGTGGATGCGCTCGTTGAGATCGACGCGGGCGAAGTCGCAGTGGACGACGCGGGTGCCCATGAAGTCGAACTGGACATCCTTGAGCAGAACCATCTGCTTCTCATCGGCCTCGCTGGTGCCGGGGAAGTCGAGACGGAAGACCTTCTCGCCCTTGTGGATCAGGCCCAGCGCCTTGTGCGAGTCGAGGACGATCGGCAGCGGGTCGCGGCCGTGGCCATAGACAATCGCGGGAAGCTTGCCGCCCTTGCGGTAGCGTTCGGAGTAACGGGAGCCGACGCGCTCGCGCTTCTCGGCATTCAACAGTGGAGACTTGTCTTGCATGGTGTGTATCCCTGATACGTATTGGTGCGTGTTGTTGTCTGTTACTTGGATGCTGGATGAATGAACGGCTAGCGCTTTGCTCCCGCCGTGTTGCGGAACAGCGCGCTGATCGACATGTTGTGGTGGATGCGGTGGATGGCCTCGCCGAGCAGCTCAGATACGCAGAGCTCGACGTAGCGGTCGCGGATGGGTTCGATACGTTCGCCCGAGGGAATCGTGTTGGTGCAGACAAGGCGGGTGATGGGGCTGGCGGCGATGCGCTGCATCGCCAGGCCGACGAGCACGGGGTGCGTGGCCGCGGCGATCACCTTCTTGGCGCCCTGATCGAGCACCACTTTTGCCGCCTCGCAGATGGTGCCCGCGGTGGAGATCATGTCGTCGTACATCAGGACGGTCTTGTTCTTCACCGAGCCGATGAGGTGGCCGGTGGTGACATCTGACCCGCTGACGCGCCGCTTGTTGATGATGGCCAGATCGCCGCCGAGCAGGTTGGCGAAGGCCTCGGCGACCTTGACGTTGCCGACATCGGGGCTGACGAGGCAGAGGTCGCCCAGCTCTTCACGGATCGAAGTGAAGTACTTGTGGAAGACCTTGGTCGCCGAGAGGTGATCGACGGGGATATCGAAGAAGCCCTGGATCTGCGCGGCGTGCAGGTCCATCGCCAGGACGCGCTCCGCGCCCGCGGCGGTGATGAGGTTGGCGACGAGCTTGGCGGTGATGGGCACGCGGCCCTCATCCTTGCGGTCCTGCCGCGCATAGCCGAAGTACGGCGTGACAACGGTGATGCGCTTGGCCGAGGCGCGGCGGAGGCAATCGATGAAAACCAGCAGCTCCATCAGGTTGTCGTTGACGGGCGCGCCAGTGGAGAGGACGACGAAGCAATCGCGGCCGCGGACATCTTCATCGAGCTTGACGATGAGTTCGCCATCCGGGAAGGATTCGGTGCGTGCGGCGCCGAGGGGGAGATCGAGATGACGGCAGATGCCCGTCGCCAGGTCCTTGCTGTTGCGGCCGGCGAAGACTTTCAGCGTGTTGGCGTCGGCCTTGCTCAAGCGGGCACCTTCCTGCTTTGCGATCGGGAGCGATAGATCCGATCGACCTCGGCAAGCTGGTCGGGCGTGTTGATGCTGAGGATGTCCTCTGGCGGGACGGCCGCGATGACCTCAACGCGGCGCCCCTGCTTCAGGAGGCTGGCAGGGACATCGGTGATGAAATACTCGCCGGCGCGGGCGTTGGGCTTGAGGGTGGCGAGCTCGGCGAAGAGCTTCTGTGCATCAAAGACCGCGTAGCTGGGGTAGACCTCGCGGATGGCGAGCTGCTCGGGTGTGCAGTCCTTGTGCTCGACGATCGCTTCGAAGTCACCGCCTGCATTGCGGGTAATGCGGCCGTAGCCGGCGGGGTCGTCGATCACACTGCTCGCAAGCGTGGCGAGGGAGCCGCCGGAGCGGTGCTTGTCGAGCATCGCGGCGAGCGTGTGAGCACGGATCAGCGGGCCATCGCCCGCGAGCACGAAGACGGGGTGACCGGGCTCGCGCGCTTCGGCATCGAAGAGCGGGGCAGCGCACCGGGCCGCATGGCCGGTGCCAAGCTGCTGGTCCTGAACGGCGAACTCGATGTCCTTCTGACCGTCGAAGACCTTGCGGACAAGCTCCTGCTTGTGGCCGACAACGAGCACGATGCGGCGGCAACCGACCTGGCGGCAGGCATCGACCACAGCGCACACCATCGGGCGGCCACCGACTTCGTGCAGCACCTTGGGCAGGTCGGAGTTCATCCGCTTGCCGAGGCCCGCGGCGAGGATGATCGCGCTCGGAGCGTGAGCACCCGCTTGCGGGCTCGCGTTGGATTGGTTGCCGGTCATGGGGAAGTGCGTCGAGCCGAAGCGCCGATGGTTCTCCCGCCCCTGAAGTCCTCGCCGCGACTTGGATGCGGCGGGGGAAACTAGGCGACCAGGATTCGAACCTGGACAAACAGAACCAAAATCTGTCGTGCTACCGTTACACCATCGCCCAATGAGAAGACCGAGGGGCTGGCTGGTTCGGGGAGCGATCGGCGATGCGAGAACGCGGATTCCTTCTGTAAGGACGAGCCGCGGCGGTGCCGGGTTCGTCGGACCAACGGACCAGCCTCCCGCGGGGGTGGGAAGGCATCAAACGCGGTCCGTCGGAAGGGCCTTGGGAGGCACCTCAGAAGGCCGCGGCACGCACCCGGCAGAAGCTCTCTGCACCGCTCTGGAGAGCGGTGCCACAAGAGGCACTCCGGGCTGGAACTCGGATGCTCCGTGGCCGCGGATACCACTTTGCGTGGAATCGAGGCGAAGCACCCCTGTCCGCGCCTTAGTTGATAGCTTTTTGTTCGCTATCACCCGCGTCGCGGCCGGTTCCGGGGGAGGCTGATGGTAGAGTGGAGGAAGGAGGGAGGCAAACCGAGCCCATTGGGGAGCTATGGCGGGCAAGCCACAATCAACCCAGCGACAGATGAATGACCGGGGGCATCCGATTCGTGCGTGGAGTGACCGGGCGGTGATCCGCAGTTTGTCATCGTCGGCGGCGGTGTGGTTTCAGTCGCTGCTTGCGCTGCTCGCGATAGGCCTGAGTGTCGGTTTGTTCTGGGTTGCGGCGTTTACGCTTGGTCGCGGAGTTGCCGATCCGGTGACTGTGTTGATCGGTCTGTTTGCAGTCGTCGTGGGGTTCGGCTTCCTGATGACCGCGCGGCGCCTGTGGTCCACCGGGCGAGGCAACGTTGCGATGCTGCTTGCGCATGGTGGGTGTGGCCAGTGAACCTACATCGTGCACGGACTTGTGCCCGAGCGCGATGGCTGCGTGGTGTGCCCGCAGTGCGGCGCGGCGTGGAGGGCGGAGTCGATCGGGAAGCCGCCGCGCAGAACGGGATCGAAGAACTGAGTATGGCCGAACCAATCCCCAATCCGCTGCAGTGGGCCTCTGCCTCGCGAGATGATCGCGGCAAGAAGGTGCGCATCTATCGCGCGGGGTTCATGGGACTTCGACGTTGGACCGACCATCCGGTGCCGAAGGAGGAATGGGAACGGATTCGGTGTGCCGGTATCCCTGAGCAGGTTTCGCGGCCGAAGCGACACTTCAACTGGACAGCACTGTTTCTTGCAGCGTTGCTGATCTGGATGGCTGTGAACAATCTGAGGGGAGGACAAACTTGGGTGTTCTGGGCGATCTTTGTCGCCGCGATGGCACAACTCGCCTCACTCATGCTCGGCCGTCGCAACTGGGTTTGGCACAACTGGGGGCACATGGTCACCGCGATGCTCTCCCACAAGCGGTGCGCTCAGTGTGCGTATCCGATCGGGGATGCGCGTGCCGCGGAAGATGGCCGCGTGGTGTGCCGGGAGTGCGGCGCGGCGTGGTTTGCTGCATCGGTCGGGAGGCCGATGGAGACCATGTCCATATCAACGACCATCGAGCACTGACCCGCAGTTGCCTTTCAGCCTTCGGAACAGTCACTGGTTGTTTGCTACGGGGCGAGCATCGCTACCGCTTCTTCGCCTGCATCAGAAACCCCGGCAGCTCCGCCTCCTCATACGCCTTGTCCCACGAGCCGTGGTTCACGCCCGGATAGAGCGTGAGCTTTGCGTCGGCACCCGCAGCCTTCATCGCCGCGACAACGGCCCTTGAGTGATCGGGCGAGACCACGTCGTCGGCATCGCCGTGGAAGACCCACATCGGGACGCCCTTGAGCTTCGCGGCGATGGTCTCCGGCGGGGCGATGCCTCCCGGCGCATCGGCAAAGCCGCAGATCGGCGCGATGGCGCACCAGACATCGGGATGCGCAGCCCCGATCGACCACGCCCCGTGACCGCCGAGGGAGAGGCCGGTGAGCGCGATGCGGTCGGCATCGATGGAGTATGCGGCGCGGGTTTCTTCGAGCATCTTCATGACCGCGGCGTCGCAGTGGCTCCAGCTGCGCAGCTCGCGGGATTGCTCCGGCGTGTCGCCCTGCTTTCCTCTCGCCGCGCCGGGGTTCTGCGGGAACAGGACAATGCACGGCCAGCGGTCGGCGTTCCAGAGGATGTTGCGGCCGATGCCCTGGAGGATCATCTTCTGCCCATCGGTGCCGCACTCGCCCGAGCCATGCAGAAAGACGATCGCGGGCCACTTCTTGTCGGGCGTGTATGCCCGCGGCACATAGACCGCGTACTTCATGCTCACGCCGCCGGCGGTGACTTCCTTGAAGAGGAAGCCGGTCTGGTGTGCGACGGCTGGCTGCTTGAGAGGGCCAGCACCGCTGGTGGCCAGCAGCACGAGCGCGAAGACACAGATGAGACTCACGACCAGCAACATGCGCATAGACCTCTCCCTCTTGAGCTCATGATCCCACAATCCCCTTCTTGCGAAGCTCATCGAGCACCAGCTTCGCGACATCCGCATCGCTGCGAACGACCAGGTGCGTCATGCCGCGCTGCGCGGCGAACTCGGTGAGCTTGCGCTGGTAGCTTTCCAGCCGCGACAGATAGCTCTTCACGAGTTCGGGCGTCACGGTCACCTCCGCGACGCGCCCGGTTTCGACATCCGTCAGGCGCAGGTCGCCCAGGACGATCTTGCCGCCGTGGCCGTCAGTCTCGCTCAGCGGGTCGAGCTCGCCGGGGGAGAGCACCTGCAGCAAGACAACGTCCCACGGCGTCGAGCCGCCGCCCGCGAGTATCGTCAGGCCTTCGGCGTAGCTGCCGGTGGGGGGGATCAGGAAGTCGGAGAGCACGATCACCACGCCGCGGCCCGTGCGCGAACGGGCGATGGTTTTGAGTGCGGTCGTGAACTCGCCCGCGGCAAGCTGCCCGGCGGATGGCGATGCGCCATCGCGTGCGGCCGGCGCGGGCCAGGTCTGGTCGATGATAAAGCGGCCGAGTTGCTGGCCTGCGCGCTTGCCGCGGATTGCGGGCATGGCGCGGAGCCCGGTCGAGGCGCCGGCCGCGCTTGAGCCGCCCCCAAAGATCCACGCGGCGACGCGGTTGTTGCCGGCGAGGGCGGAGTAGCCCAGCGCCATGGCGATGCGCTGAGCGATGAGCAGCTTGTTGGGGTTGCCCGCATCCATGGATGCCGAGGCATCCAGGACAAGGTGGACCGCGAGGTCCTGCTCTTCCTGGAAGACCTTGATGAAGAAGCGGTCGAGCCGTGCGAAGACGTTCCAGTCGATGTGGCGGAGGTCATCGCCCGCGACGTACGGGCGGAAGTCCTCGAACTCGACGCTGCGCCCGCGGGCCTTGGAGCGGCGCTCGCCCTGAAGCTTGCCGGGGAAGATGCGGCGCGAAGCGATGTCCACCGAGTCGAGCGCGGCGGCAAGCTGCGCGGGGATCAACTCTTCGATGGTGGTGGGCCGGCGCGTGGCTGGTGAGGCGAGCACGCGGGATCGTACCGGCCACGGATGCACGCGGGTTCAGGGTGCGTTGAGTAGCGAAGCCGCTTGGCGGGCAGATATCGAACGGGCGATCAGGACTCTTGAAAGGGGAGCTGTCCCCCGTTCACTTCCGCGAATCGCGGATGCCGCGGAAGTCGCAGGCCGGCTTGCCGTCGGTGTACTCCCAGACGACCACATCGAGGTCCTGCACGCCCCACTTGCGGGCCTGCGAGTGTGTGGGGTAGAGCACGTCGAGCCGGCGGCCCTTGATTGCGCCGCCGCGATCGAGCACGGGGACCATGTTGCCACTGTCGTACCCGGGAACGGAGATGACTGAGCCCAGGGGGAGCACACGCGAATCCGAGGCGACGAGCTTACCGGCGTTGGTCATGACATCGTGTAGCGAGGCGGTGATGCCGTCGGCGAAGATGCCGCAGGATTCTTCATCCGGGGAGTACGCGGTGACCTTCATGCGGATCGTGCGCGCCGGACGCATGGGGCGGCCGTTGAAGTACCGGATAGAAGTATCGGTGATCGCGTTCGCGGGGACCGCGGGCTGCGAGTCGATCACGGGGGCGATGACGGGGGCATCGGTGGGCATGTTCAAAGGATCGGGCGCCGCGGTGTCGATATCCGCGCGAGCGGAAACGTCCACAACGTTCAGCATGACCGGTCGTGAATGGTCCGCGGCCCGGGTGCTCAGCACCGCAAGGGGAGAGATCTCGCGCCGCGCAACGGAGTCCTTGACGACTACAGCGGAGGCGGCGGAAAGGGCGCACAGACCAAGCACGGCGAGTGCTTCTCGAGCGGCGCGGACCTGTCGGCCACGACGCAATACAGCGGCTTTTTGGTTGTCCATTCTCAAGGAGCTCTCACCGGTCTTGGGATATCTGGAACAGGAAACCCGGTGCATCAAAGCATTCTGAGTGATTGGGCGGCCACCACGGCGTCCAACTCGGGGTCAGTTCTTGCGTTGCGTACCGGGCTGCCACGCGGAAGTGCCGCGGGGCATGTTTCAGCCTATCCCAAGAACGCCCGATGGCAGCCTCCGCACTAGAGAACGGTGGACTTCCGGTGCAGTATGTGACGGTTTTAACCTCTGTTCGCCCCCGATCCGGGTAGATAAAAGCGTCCGAGAACGCACGTTTTGGGTGGGTCTCGGACTCATCACTTGAATGGTCCGATACAGTCGTTCGGAAACACTCAGATGCAGTTGTCACTCTTGGAACTCGGTGAGGCCGGCGTGATCGGCTTGGCGGCGGGCGTGCTGGGCGGGCTGGCCGGCATTGGCGGCTCGATGATCATGCTGCCTGCGCTGCACTGGGTGTTCGGCGAGAAGGACTCGCACACGCACCACATGTACATGGCCGCGGCGATGGCCGTGAATGTGTTTGTGTCGTTCCCCGCGGCGATGCGTCATCATCGCAACGGCGCGGTGCGCCGCGATCTGCTTGGCGCGCTGGTGCCGATGACACTCGTGAGCATGGTGGTGGGAGTGCTCACCGGGAATCTGTTCAACGGCGAGGTGCTGAAGATCGGGCTTGCGCTGTTCCTGCTCGCGTACTGCTCGTTCAACGTGTGGCGATTGATGTCGAAGACGGGGATCGATGCAGAAGGCCAGCGGACGACGCGCACGCGTCTGTTGATCAGCGCGCTAATGACCGGGTTTGTCGGCGGTCTGCTCGGGCTTGGAGGGGGCGTGATGCTGGTGCCCGCGCTGCAGATGATCTGCCGCGTGCCGCTCAAGCAGGCGATCGCGACCAGCAGCGCGGTGATCTGTGTGACGGCGATCCTGGGGGCGGCGGTCAAGATGGCATCGTTGCCTTCGCTGGATCAGTCGGTGAGCGATGCACTGCTGCTTGCCGTTGTCATGGCGCCCACGGCGATGCTCGGCGGCGTGATCGGGGCGCAGCTCACGCACGTTCTGCCCACGCGGACGGTGCGGCTGCTGGTGACGGTGCTGCTGCTGGTGGCCGCGGCGCGGCTGAGCGGCGCGCTGGGCTGATCGCGAACACTACTTCAGTGTTTCCGGCGGTGTCCTGGGTTCGTAGGGCATGGCGAACATGCCGCGGACATTGCGAATGCGATCGGCGCGGCCATCGGTGCGGGGGATGACCAGCGTGCAAACGCTCCCGATGACGGGCACGCGGTCGTGGCCTAAGCGGTCAAAGCCTTCGCAGGTCAGGCGGATGTCAATCCTCGCGTGATCGTTGCCGGGATAGTTCGGGTCGTAGACACGGAGCGAACACTCGGTGATGCCCTCGGCGGACTCGGGAGCGAGCGTTGCGCCGGTGGCGAGGACCTGGTGGTTGTTCCAGGGGATGCGCGTCTTCTCAGAGTTAATATACACCAGCCCGATGTGGACCGGCTGGAACTGGGCGAGCGCATCGAGCACGGCATCAAGCTCCCCAAGGGTGGCGCTTCCCGCGGCGAAGAGGCCGTCGTCGGGCAGGTCCATCCACCGCGAGAACTTGGCGGCGAAGGCGAGCCGTGGGCCGAAGGAATCGACCTGGCGCTGGTAGATGTAGTCGTAAAGCGGCTGGCCGCGTTTGGGCGCGTTGGCCTGCGCAGGAATGTCGCGCCCGGCAAGGAAGAAGTCCGCCGCGGCAAAGCACATCCCGCCGCACAGACCGAACTCATCAGGCGCGTTGACGGCCTTGTGGAGCAGCACCAGCGGGCCGGGCAGAGACGAGCCAGTGAAATGATTGACGAAGGCGAAGCCGTGGCCGGAGGGGGTGAAGTCAGAGAAAGACCTTGGCGGTGCAGCCACGGCCGCCGCGGCCGCGCCGAGAAGCAGCGCTCCGATGAATCGGGTGAAGATGAACACGTTCGTCCCTCACTGCTTGCTGATCTGCTCCAGCAGGTCCTTCACCGCCGCTTCAAGCTGCAGGTCGCGGCCCGCGGCCTCATCCTGCGGTGTCTGCGGCACATCGACATCGGGCTTGGCGCCGTTGTTCTCCTGGTCGGTGCCATCGGGGAGATACCAACCGCGGAAGGGAAGGCGGACGGTGGTGCCGTCGATGAGCGAGGTGCCGCCCGTGGAGATGACGCCGCCGAAGGTCGCGGTGCCGATGAGCCGGCCGCGCCCGATACCCTTGATGGCGTGCGCGAAGATCTCGGCGTTGGAGAAGGAGTTCTGATTGATGAGCACGTTGATGGGGCGTGTCCAGCCGTAGATGAGGCGGCGATCGCGCGGGTAGGCGTCGTCTGGGACATCCTTCGGATCGACGCCGCGGGGCTGGGTCTTGGCGTGGCGGGGCGCGGTGAGCGAGGAGAGCAGGATGTCGGCGGTGGAGCCGCCGCCGTTGTCACGGACATCGATGACGAGTCCTTCCTTGTCCTTACCTGCCGCGTAGAGATCGCGCTCAAAGTCGCGCACGCTCGCCTCGCTCATGCCGCGGATGTGGAGATAGCCAAGCCGTCCGCCCGAGAGCTTCTCGACCTGATCGCGCCGTTGCTGCACGATCTGCGCATAGCGGAGGCGGTCCCACTCTCCCCAGCCTGCGGGGATGATGAGCACGAGGCGATCGGCGCCGTCAACGCCGCGGACCTTGAGCAGGGTTTCCTTGCCGCCGGTGCCGACCATCGCGGCGGAGAGATCAAGCGTGGGCACGGCGCTGGTGGAACCGAAGGCGGCGCCATCGACTTCGACAATGGTTTCGCCGACCGCCAGGCGCGAGCCCGCGCGGCTCGCCGGACCGTTGGGGGTGATCTCGACAATCCGGTATCCGCCCTCAACGGGCTCAACGCGGACACCCAGGTAGCCCACTGAGATGCTCGGGCCTGTCCAGCCGCTGCCGCCCGCGCCCGAACCGCCGGAAATGCCCAGGTGGGAACCGTCAAGTTCCCCGAAGAGCCCGCTGACCACGCGGTTGAAGCTTTCGGCGGTGCGGGTCTTCTCGGCGAGAGAGAGATAGCGCTCGGTGAGCTTGGGCCAGTCGAGCCCCTTGAGCGTGGGGTGGTAGAAGTTCTGGCCGACAACGCGCGCGGCCTCCAGGAACTTCTGTCGCTGCTGCCGGGACATCTCGATCTGCACCTGGGCCTCGATGGGCCAGGAGTCGACCTTGCCGCCGGCCTTTGGCGCGGAGTTGGCCGCGCCACCCTTGACGAAAACAACGCGATCGCCGGTGAGGGAGATATCCACGCCGCCAAGCGGTCCGGGAGCGATGACCTTGCGATCCTGGCCCTTGTGATCGACGCTGACGAGCGATGGAGGGCCATCCTCTCCGGGTGCGGTGAAGATGATTCGGTCGCCGCCGGGAGTCATGGTGAGGTTGCTCTCGCTGCCGCGCGATGACGTGATCCGGCGGATGCGGAGATAGGCGTCATCGGCATCGAACCTGAGTGGCTTGGGCGCGGCGGGCTGGGCTTTGGGTGCGGGCTTGTCCGCAGCTTTGTCGGCCGGCTTGTCCGCGGGTTTGTCATCCGGCTGGCCTTCGGGCTTGTCTTCCTTTGCAGGCGCATCGTCTGAAGCAGCGGCCTTGGCAGGCTTGATCTCGAGTGGCTTGCGCTTGCCCGAGGCTTCAGCAGCCTTCTTGAAGTAGTCATCGCGCTCATACGTCGTCATGCCTTCCAGTTCAAGGTCGAGATAGACCTGGTAGACATCGATCGCGTCGTCGCCGCTGCCGCGCTCCGAGAGGAACGTGAGCACCTTGCCATCGGCGCTGAGGCGTGGGGAGTAATCGTTGTCAGGGTGGCGGGTGAGGTTGACGGGCTGTGCATCGGCAGAGCTGGAATCCAGGAGCCAGATGTCGGTGTTGAAGTCGAGGTCATTCACCGCGTAGATGACGTGGCGCGAATCAGAGGCCCAGATGACCTCGACGCCGCTGTCCCAGGTGGGGATGAGCAGACGCTCGGAACCCGCCGCGTCGCCGGCAAGCTCGCGGAGCATGACCTCGCCGCGGCCGCGGACATAGAGAAGTTGCTTGCCGTCGGGAGAAGGGGTTGCCCGCCGCGCATCGTCTGCGAGCACGATGAAGGGCTTGACCTCGAACGTGACGGCTTCGGCCCAGCGTTTGCCGGGGTCGGGCTTGCTGGCATCGTCCTTCTTTGCGTCGGACTTCTTTTCGCCGTCGGCCTTGTCGCCTTCCTCCGGGGAGTCCTCGGCGGGTTTGTCTTCAACGGGCTTGTCTTCGACTTTGGCGGGCTTGAGGTCTTCGCGGGCGATGGCGACGGTCGCCGCGTGGATGGAATATGCACCCGGAGGGGCGCCGGCGGCCGCTTCATCAGATGAGAAATACAGCGTTGAACCGTCGGTGGACCACGCAAGGTCGCGCTCGCGGCCAAAGCTGTTGGTGACGCGACGGGTCGGACGGCCTTCGGTCATGGGCCGGATGAACACCTCGCCCCGGGCGATGACGGCCATTGTCTTGCCATCGGGGGAGAGGGCGGCCTCGGACACTTGGGATCCGATGTTCAGTCGCTGGAAGTCGATGCTCTGGATATCCGCCCCGACATGAACGGTGATGCGTTCGGGCTTAGCCCCGGGCTGCGTGAGATCGAGGCGGTAGAGGCCGTCCCAGACGGTGAAGACCGCCGCGGAACCATTGGCGGCGACAGCCAGATCCTGGATGCCATGACCGATGGTGTACTCATCAGTGGTTGGCTGGAAGTTGGTGAGTTGGGAAGGCTGTACAGAAGGTTCGATTCCGCCGGTGGGCAGTTGCCACAGGTTATTTTGGCCGCTGCGGCTGGAGAGAAAGAGGATCGAGCCATCGGCACCGGGCCAGGCGTCAAAGTCGTTGTTCGGATGCTTGCTCAGTTGCTTGAAGGTGTTGTCAGACAAGGACATAGAGAAGATGTCCAAGCTGCCGGAGCCGTTGTAGTTGGGGCGGTTGGGGTCGAACCTGCCCCGGAAGAAGAGGATCTGCCCATCACTCGTCGCCCGGGGCGTGCTTCCAAAGGCTGTGGTGAGTTCACGAATCGGCCCACCAGCGGGCCCGCTGCTCGAGGACCGTTCGGGGAGCAGATCCACCGCGTACATTCGCGCGGCCCGATGCAGCTCCGGTTCGTGTAAGCCACTAAAATACAAGGACTTACCATCGGCGGAGAAGCCCGAAAGCGACTGCGCCCGGTCGCTCGTGGTGATGCGGACGATTTCCCCGCCCAGCAGGGTGGTGCCATCGCGCGTGAGGGACATGACATAGAGGTTGCGTGCGCCGTCGCGGTCAGATTCGAAGGCGAGGAGGGAGCCATCGGGGGAGAACGCGGCCTTGCGTTCGGTAGCTGGATGGGCGGTGAGGCGGGCGGCGTTGCCGCCGGTTGCCGGCACGGACCAGAGGTCCCCGGCCCAGTTGAACACGAGGATCGAGCCGTCCGGGGAAAGTGCGGGGTATTCGGGGAACGCAACGAGGGAAGAAGCGTTCGTGGAGGCCGGTTCGAGGTGCATGACCGGGGCGCGAGAGCTGGCCGCGCATCCCAGGGGCGCGAGAGAAATGAACGCGAGCATGCCGAGGGCGGGGTGGGAAAGTGGCATCAGGGTCTCCAGGAGCGGAGTGCGGTGTAAGAAGGAGTGAGGCAGTGTACAAGCACGTGCGGGTGGGGTTGGCGGGCAATGCCCGGGAATGCCGACAAGTTCCCCTTTGACAAACGCGTGGAATTGCGACCAGATGTGTATGCAAAGTGCAGCGTGAGGTGTTAGACTGTCCAGTGCGGCAGGGTCACAAGCCCTGCGGAACGCGGTGGTTGAAGGGGAGTGGTCGTCTGTAACGGGAGGGCGGGGAGGATTGCTGCGCCGGGTCGGCACACCGCGGACCCACAACTTTCGGAGTGGTCGTGATGCTCAAGCGCGAGTGGCTGAAGGGTGTCGGCGGCGTTCGTGGTCGGTCAGAGCTGGATGCGCACGCATCGCACGCCGGCCTTGAGTCGCTGGAACCTCGCGTCATGCTCGATGCCGCGACGCCGGATTCCTTTGACACGCACATGCTCAACTGGGAAGGTCGCCAGATTGAAGTGGTGCGAGACTCGTGGATCCTGACATTCCGCAAAGAGGGCAGTCGTCAGGTTGCCGCCAACCGTGCGCAGAGCGTTGCCAGCTTCCTTGGCCTTGAGGCCCAGCATGTGCAGACGACGGCGCTCGGCCGGTTTGCCGGGGTCCAGGTGAACGGTGCAGTTACGCCACAGATGGCGGCCGCGGCGGTGCAGCACTTCGGTTGGCTGACAGGCTTTGAGCCCAACCGGATGTATTACAACCGTCTCGTGCCCAACGATGCGATGTATGGCCAGCAGTGGGGGCACAACAACACGGGTCTGCCGTTTGTGGATTCGGCGTCGGGTGTCCCGACTCCGGGCGTAATTGGCGCGGACATTGACGCCGAGCTCGCGTGGAATGTGACCACCGGTTCGGATCGCGTGGTGATTGCGGTGATCGATACCGGGTTCGATGTGAATCACCCGGACCTGGCGGGTAACCTTTGGACCAACCCGCTGGAGATCCCCGGCAACGGACTCGACGACGATGGCAACGGCTTTGTCGACGATGTGAACGGGTGGGACTTTGCCGCCGACGGCATGGGCGCGCAGGACAACAACCCCGATGACCCTGTCACCCAGGGCCACGGCACGGCGGTCGCCGGCATCATCGGTGCGGTGGGCGGGAACGGCCTTGGCGTAGCGGGCGTGATGTGGAACGTCTCGATCCTTCCGATCAAGATCTTCGGAAACCAGGGTGGCGCACCGGGCATCGCCATCATCAACGCTCAAGAATATATTGCGATGCTGAAGCGGGACTTCGGCGTCAACATTGTGGCGAGCAACAACTCCTACGGTTCGTTGAACCCCAATGACGCGAACGACTTCGATGATGCTCAGGAGATCGCGATCCGGAACGCGACCGATGCGGGCATCCTGTTTGTTGCCGCCGCGGGCAATGACGCGAATAACAACGATGGACCGATCTTCTCGTATCCCGACGGATATCCGAACCCGTTGATCATTGCGGTCGCGGCTACCAACAATCGTGACCGGCTGGCATCGTTCAGCAACTTCGGCCTCACACGCGTCGATGTCGGTGCTCCCGGCGAGCAGACGCTGACGACCGCGGTCGGCGGCGGATATCAGTACATCAACGGCACGAGCTTCGCATCGCCGTACACGGCGGGCGTGATTGGGCTGCTGGCGTCGGTGAACCGCTACGCTACGCCCGAGCAGTTGCGAGATGCCCTGTACATGGGCGTCGATCAGCTTGCATCGCTGAGCGGCCTGGTCGCGACCGGCGGCCGCATCAATGCGGCGAGGTCGATGGAGTTTGTCCAGGTCCCCGGACCCGTTGTCGCGGCGATTCTCCCAGGAACGATGACCGCGCCGGTGAGCCAGATTGTGGTGCAGTTCAGCGAGGACATTAATCCCGCCTTCCTGTTCCCCGGCGGCGTGCTGGATACCTCGAAGATCATCCTGCGTGCCAGCAACGGGGACAGCCGGTTTGATGCCAATGACATCTTCCTTGATATCCTCGATGGCGACGTTGTACTCAACGGCAACCTGATGACAATCACGCTCAGCGGCGGCCTGCTCCCGCGTGATGCGTATCGCCTGACGCTGGTGCACACCGGCTTCCGCGACTTTGAGAACAACCTGCTCAACGGCGATGACACCTTCGGCAACGATGAGGTGTACGACTTCTCGGTGGTGCCCTTCCGCGGCCCGCTGGAGCCCAACGACACCCTGAGCAGCGCCAGCCCGGTGATCCTCGACGGTGACGGCCGCGCGACCTTCACCGACATGGTGATCGGCGACGGTCTGCAGGAAGCGCAGGATGTTGACCTCTTCCGGATCTTTGTGAATGGTCCCTCGCTCATCACCGTCGAGGTCTTCGCCGCGACACTCGCGTCGCCCTCGGGCCTGGATCCGTACCTCCGGCTGTTTGATTCGAGCGGCGCAGAACTTCGAAACAACGACAACTTCAACGGGCTTGATCCCAAGATCCAGTACTTCGTTCCCGCGGGCGGCAGCTACTTCGTCGGCGTCACGGCGTATCCCAACGGCAGCTACGACCCGCTCGTGCTCGGCTCAGGTGTCGCCAGCACTTCGAGCGGGCTTTACAACCTCGCGATCGATGTCGACACCGCGTCAACCGATAGCTTCACCGTCCAGAGCGCTGTGCCAGTCGCCATCCCCGGGTCGGGCCTCATCGAGAGCACGATCTTCGTCGCCGATGGTCGCACCATCACCGACGTCGATGTACGCCTCAACATCCAACACACGTACGTCGGCGACCTTCGCATCTCGCTGGTCGGGCCGACGGGCGTGACCGTGCAACTGGTGAACCGCCGCGGCGGTTCTGGCCAGAACTTCACGGCCACGGTGCTCAACTCGCAGTCGGGTCCGCCGATCTCAACAGGCAGCGCGCCCTTCGCGGGCACCTATCGCCCCGAGCAGCCCCTTACGGCGTTGAACAACATCTCCGCGGCGGGTTTCTGGACGCTCCGCGTCGAGGACCTCCGGGCGGGCGATGCCGGCACGCTGCTGGCGTGGGACCTTAGCATCACCGTCAGCAACAACATCTTCGGGCCCTTCGAGCTCAACGACACGCTGCTTCTGGCGACGAATCTCGACATCATCGGGCGCGGCTCCCGCACCATCGACGCCTTCCTGGGTGACGGTGCCTACGGCCTGCGTGATGTGGACATCTTCCGTGTGGATGCGGGCGCTGGCTCCACCATCGCCGCCTCGGTCTCGCCGACCACCGGCAACCTCGACACGATCGTGCGGATCTTCGACACGCTGGGCAACCAGGTCGCCGCGGATGGCAAGAAGGGGACGCGCTCGGCCGTCACCAGCTTCCTGGCGGTGAACGCGGGCGTGTACTACGTCGCGGTGTCAGGCGGTAATGAATCCGTGCCCGGCAACCTTGGCAACATCGCCTACAACCCCCAGTTGGGAGGTTCGGGTGTCGCTTCGGATGCGACCGGCGGGTTCAAACTTCAGGTGAATGTCTCGGGCGGTGTGAGTGAGACGCAGGTGCGGCTCGCGGGCACGGCGATCTCCGCTGGCATCGCGCTCGACGGCACGCTGGGAATCTATGGCCAGAACAACCCGCTGGGGCTGCGGCTGGGCTCATCGGAGTTCATCACCTCCGGCAATGTCGAGTCGTTCTACGGTGCTTCGCTCGATGGGTACATCCTGCGGAATGCCGGTGTCGCCGGACAGTCCGACCTGGGTGTGACAGTCTCCAACGAATCGGACTTTGCCAACCGGCGTGCGCTGGTGACGGGAACTTTCCGCGATACCGTCGCAATCCGCCGGTCGGTGTCCTTCGGCCTCAACGATGGCTTCATCGCGATCGACGTCACGATCACCAACAACGGCCTGCTGCCGATCAACGACGCGGCCTGGGTCGAGGGCTTCAATCCGCAGCAGGGTGTTTCGGGCACCGGCGATGCACGCACCATCAACAACATCGACAACGCCACCGGGCGTCTGGCATGGGCGCGGCTGGGCAACGGCGCGACCATCGGCATCGGCGCGGCGGATCAGTCGGGCGTCTTCCTGTCCTTTGAAGCCCCGGGTGGCGTGCGCGATCCGTACCAGGTCATCAACTCCCCGTTTGATCCCGACGCCGCCGGCGATGCCGGTGTCAACGGCGACCTGACGATGGCCATCGCCTTCAACCTCGGCACGATCCAGGGCAACAGCTCCGAGACGTTCCGCTACTTCGTGTTCATGGGCGCGAACCCCACCGCGGTGCTCACGCAGTTTGCAACCCTTGAGGCAGGCAACGGCACCGGACACCTGGTCGCGCAGCCGCTGGATCCGTCCCTCGCGTCGGATGAACTGCCCTACTCGCTCTACTACCCCGAGGGCTATGCCAGCGGAACCAACAGCACGTTCATCCCGATCATCAATGCCAACAACGCGCCCGTGCGTGTGGTGATCATCGCCCGCTACGAAGGCGCGGCCGCGCCCGATGTGCTGTTTGACAGCTCGGTCGACAAGACGCAGGGCCACATCATCGCGAACAAGCGAGACGGCATCACGATCTCGACGCCCGAGCTTTATGCCGCGGGCACGAGCCAGCGTGTGCAGAGCGAGATCCCCGGTCGCAACGGCATTCGCAAGCAGACGCCGTACGCGATCGAGATCCGCTCGAGCCTACCGGTGGGTGCGACGCTCAGCCACTATGACTTCAACATCTCGACAGGCGAGGCGTTCACCTCGACGCTGAGCACGGTGTGGACGTTCGGCGATGGCCAGAAGGCCGCGAACGTTCAGGATGCGGTGGTCTTCTACAACCCGTCGGATGAACTGGTCAAGGTGACGCTGACCATGTACCGGTCCAACGGAACGACGGTGGTTTCGCAGCGGAGCGTCGACGGGAACAAGCGCGGCGGCTGGCTGCTACGCGACTTCCCGCAGCTCGCCGACGGCGAGACCGTGGGCATCAAGGTCGAGGGCGAGCGGCCGATCATCGCCGCGCTCACGCACTTTGATGCGGGCAAGCAGTATGGCTATGGCACGCTGGGCACTCCGTCGCTGGGCGAGGTGCAGGGCGTCACGCCCGAGGGCCAGTTCGGCGTCGGCGCCACTGTCGAATCGATCGGCATCCTCAATGCCGGCACGCAGGCCGCGAATGTCACGCTCACGTTCTCCTTCACCAACGGCAGCGCGTTCCGCCGCCAGGTGATCGTCCCCGCGGGGGTTCGCAGCACGGTGCAGGTTGCCGCGCTCCAGGGCTTCCCTGTCGGCCAGGCCTATGCACTGAGCTACACCTCAGACCGTCCGGTGTCGCTGACTCTGCGGTCGGAGAACGGCGGCGAGGGCTCGGGTTCTCCGTTTGCCTCGCTCGCGTCGACACAGTGGCTCTTCAGCGAAGGCTTCCGTCGCGTGTCGAACAACACCGTGTCGGACTACCTCCGCATCTACAACCCAACCGCGGAGAACGCGACGATCGCGATCACGCTCAACTTCAACAACGGCGAGACGGAGACGTTCCTGCGTCAGGTTTCGCCGCGGGCAGCGAACACGTTCAACCTGCACTCGTTCATCACGGGTCTGCGGCGATCGCAGGGCACGGTGGCGGGCTTCGGGTCGTTCTTCGGTGTCCGGGTTGTGTCGTCGGTGCCGATCGTGGCGTTCCAGGGTCACTTCGACACCGGCCTGGGCGGCGGCTTTGGCACGCTCGGCACCGCGCTGGGCACAACCGGTCTGCCGGCATGACGCGGCGATGAATTTCACGACCCCGCGCCGGTTTGAGCGGCGCGGGGGGAGTGCACGCTCGGGCGAGCCTAAGATGCACGCTGGCGCAGCGCGGGTGTTGCCGCGGGCGCACGTTTGCGCGCACACGAGGGCGTAGCTCAGTTGGTAGAGCAGCGGACTTTTAATCCGCGGGTCCCGAGTTCGAGTCTCGGCGCCCTCATTCATCGGTCCCGCCGGCAGGATCGCGGCGGGCCGCGCAGTGTTCCAATCGGGGAGAGCAGCTGGGTATGAGCGACAGCTTCGCGACCCTTCCTAACCCAATAGGGCTCATTGACGGCGCGACCGCGTCGGCGATGGTGGTCCATGCGCTTTGGTCGGATGGCTGCCTGCACCTGTGGGCGGAGAGTCCTGACCGGTTTGCCCAGGCCGCTGCAAGCGGCGGCGGCGATGCGCACCCGTTTGCCGCGAGCAGTGACGAACTCACATCGCTTGGTTCGGCGTTGATGGCGGCGGGCGGCGTGAGCGCGGGCTCGGTTCGGCTTCGGCTTCCGACCCAGCCCGATGGCCGGCCCGTGCCCAGCCCAAGGCTGGCCCATGCCATCGGCCACGAGGCGGGGGATGGGCACGATGATGGCGAGGCCAGGCTGCTGGGCGCGTTTGGTGTGTCGACGCTGATGGTCGAACCGGTGCATGTGTCGCAGCTGCTCGACCGGCTCGACTCGGGCGAGAGCGATGGCGTGGTGGCGGGTGAGAGCGTTCGGTTCTTTTCCGCGGCGTCGCGGCTGGTGCTGCACCTTCTGGCCCAGCAGCGGTTCGTGCCGACGCTGTATCAGGACGCGATGGGCACCCTGCGGGGTGTGTGGCAGCCATGGCTCAGCGATGAGGCCGCGGGCATGCGTGTCGCGACACTGCTCTCGGCAATGCCCGGCGAGGCACGCTGCGCGGAGGATGCCTTCGCTCACGACGGCTGGGGCGTGCTGGAGTCGTTTCTGACGGTGACTGGGGATGCGGTCTGCCGCGGCGTGCTGCGGCGCGAATCCATGGCTGACGCCGTGGAGGGGCGCGATGCAACGGCGGACCCGCAGGTGTCGTGGCTCACGGGTTTGCTCGCCGATGGGCAGGACCTGCAGGGCTCAAACTCCGCGAAGGATCGAACGGAACTGGTGCGGAATGTCCGCTGCTGGGTGGGTGGGCTGGAGGAGCGTGGCGCCGGCTCGCCGTGGCGATTGCTGCTTCGGCTGAGCGAGCCGCTCGATCTGGGCGTGGAGCAGCAGCTCGCACCGCCGCCGGAGTCGGTGCGGTGGACGCTGACGCTGGGCCTCCAGAGCGTGTCGCATCCTGGTGTGAAGCTTGATGCTCAGGACATCTGGCTGTTGCCCGGCGGCGGGACGGGAAGCGCGACGGTCGAGGGGATGCGGATCGATTCTCCGCAGGATGTGCTGCTGGCGGAGCTTGGCCGGGCGGCGCGTCTGTATAAAAAGCTCGAAACCGTCCTCGAGGAGCAGGAGCCCGAGACAATCGAGCTCTCGACCAGCGAGGCGTACAAGTTCTTCCGCGAGCTGCGGCCGCTTCTGGTCGAGCAGGGGTTCGGTGTCGAGACGCCTGACTGGTGGGACTCGCCGACGATCCGGCTGGGGGCGCGGCTGGTGGTGACGAGCGACGATGTCGACTTTGAGCGGGTGAATGCCGGCGGAGCGCAGCCCACAGCCCCCCGGGTCGGCCTGAACACGCTGGTCGATTACAAGTGGCAGATCGCCGTGGGCGAGACGACGCTGACGCTTGAGCAGTTTGAGCTGCTCGCAGCTCAGCACTCGCCGCTGGTGCGGCTCAACGGGCGATGGGTCGAGATCCGGCCCGAAGACCTGAAGGCCGCCGTCCGGTTCATCGGCGAAAACCCGGGCGGGAAGATGGAAGTCGGTCGTGCGCTACGGCTGGCGTATGCGTCGGATATCCGGGAGACCGGTGTACCGATCCTGGGTATGGAGGCCACGGGCTGGGTGGCGAAGGTGTTCACCGATGCCGGGAGCAACCAGACGCTTCCGATCCTGAACCCGCCGGCGAGCTTTATCGGCACACTGCGGCCGTATCAGGTCAAGGGTCTGTCGTGGATGGCGTTCCTCGATACGCTGGGCCTGGGCGCGTGTCTGGCCGACGACATGGGTCTGGGAAAGACCATTCAGCTGCTGGCGCTGCTCGCCGATGAGCGCGAGCGCGTCGATGAGGCCGCCGCGGCGGGGGTGCAGCTCGAGCGACCGGGCCCGACGCTGCTGGTGGTGCCGATGTCGGTAGTCGCGAACTGGGTGCACGAGGCGAGGCGGTTTACGCCGACGCTGCGGGTGCTGGTGCACCATGGCCCGGAGCGGGCGCTGGGCGAGCGGCTGTACGAAAAGGCCATGGCCTCGGATGTCGTGGTGACGACGTACGCGCTGGTGCACCGCGACCGAGAGCATCTGGAGAAAGTGGGTTGGTGGCGCATCGTGCTCGATGAGGCGCAGAACATCAAGAACCCCTCGGCAAAGCAGACACGCGCTGTGCATGCCATCGATGCACCCCGGCGCATCGCGCTCACGGGCACCCCGGTGGAGAACCGGCTGGGCGAGCTCTGGTCGATCATGGACTTCCTCAACGGCGGTTACCTCGGTTCAGCCGGGGAGTTTAGAAGGAAGTTCTCCGTGCCGGTTGAACGCTACCACGACAAGCACAAGGCCTCGCAGTTGCGTGGGCTTGTGCAGCCGTTTGTGCTGCGACGGCTCAAGATCGACCCCGCCGTCATCAGCGACCTTCCCGAGAAGGTCGAGAGCAAGGAATACTGCTATCTCACGCCCGAGCAGGCGGGGCTGTATCAGGCATGCGTTACGGACATGCTCGGCGCGGCGGACCGCGCCAGCGGAATCCAGCGCAAGGGCCTTGTACTCGCGGGGCTCATCAAGCTCAAGCAGATCTGCAACCACCCCGCGCAGTTCCTCAAGGAGCGCAGCGAAGAGGGCGGCGCGAAGTCGGCCGACGGTGCGCCCATCGGTGTGCCCACGCCGGGCCGGAGCGGCAAGTGCCAGCGCCTCATCGAGATGCTGGAGGAAGTGCTCGCCGCGGGCGATAAGGCACTCGTGTTCACGCAGTTCCGCCAGATGGGCGACATCCTCGCGGGGATGCTGCGGCGTGCCTTCAACCGGCCGGTGCTGTTCCTGCACGGCGGTACGACCGCGGCGGAGCGGCAGCGGATGATCGAGGAGTTCCAGGGCGGGCCGGGCGGACATGGCAAGGTCGGCGGCCCCCCGATCTTTGTGCTCAGCCTCAAGGCCGGCGGCGTTGGTCTCAACCTCACCGCGGCGAACCACGTGTTCCACTTCGACCGCTGGTGGAACCCCGCCGTCGAGGCGCAGGCCACCGACCGCGCCTATCGCATCGGCCAGACCCGCACGGTGCAGGTGCACAAGTTTGTCGCGGGCGGAACGCTCGAAGAGAAGATCGATCAGATGATCGAAGAGAAGATGGTGCTGGCGTCGGAGATCATCGGTTCCGGCGAGGCCTGGCTCAGCGAACTCTCGACCACCCAGCTGCGCGACCTGCTCGCGCTGCGGTCGGATGCCGTCGGGGATGAGGAGTAGACCGCCCACATGCCTGCACCCACCCCTCCAACACCGCCCTCTCCCCCCAACCCGCCGAACCGTCCGGTCTCGCAGCGGCCACAGCGATCGCTCCTCCCGCCCATGCAGCGGCCCACGTCTTCGGCGCACCGGATGGAACGTCGGCCCCCGCTGCCCGCCAAGCCCACGGCCAACCCGCGGCGTGTGGTCGGCGGTGTTCGCCTTCAGGCCAAGGTCGCGCCCGCGCCCGATGCCACCGTGGCGAGCGGGATCAGCGCGACATGGGGCTGGGCCTCATCGCGCTGGATGCGCCTGACCGAGAACAGTGCGCCGGGCGCGCAGCTAGCCGAGGGTCTCGACTACGCCCGCCTTGGGCAGGCCCGCACCATGGAAGTCCGCCAAGGTGTCATTTCCGCCAAAGTGCAGGGGCGCATGCCCGGCAACTACCGCGTTGAAATCCGCCTGCCGACTTTCACGCACGATCAATGGGAGAAGGTCGTCAGCGCGATGGCGACGCAGGCACGGTACGGCGCAGCGGTGGCCTCGGGCGAGATGCCCAGCAACATCGAAGACTTGTTCGCGCCGCTCGGGCTGCGACTTTTCCCTTCCGAAGCCCCTGATGTCGCGACATCCTGCTCCTGCCCGATCTTTCAGGGTGAGGGCGGCGCGAGCGGAACACCCTGGTGCAAGCACGTCTGCTGCACCATGTTCCTGCTTGGTGAAAAGCTCACACGCGAGCCCCTGCTGGTCTTTACGCTCCGAGGCCTGCCCGAGCAGGATTTGCTCGAGCGTCTGCGCCAGCAACGCGCCATCGCCGGTGCAGTGAGATCCGGCGGCGCAGGGGTGCCGGTATATGTGCAGCATGTGCCGGGCGTCGCCGAGCCTGATTCGCCCTGGAACCGGCCGCTGGAAGAATCCGTCGGCGAGTTCTGGTCATCCGGGCCCCGCGGCGAGGAATCGCTCGCGTCGCTCGAGCTGCCGATGAAAGCGCCAGACGTCAGCCACCCGCTCCTGCGACGCCTGGGACCGAGCCCGTGGGCAGGGCAGTCAGGGGCCAAGTTCCCGCTCGTGGGCCTGCTGGCGACCTGCTACGACATGGTGAGCGAGTCGATCGTCCGCGCGGCCGAGAGCGTCGGCGAAGATGGCGAGTCCCCCGCGCCCGAGAGCGATGACGCCGACTGAGTAAACCGCCCTTGTTCGGCGGCCGCTCGGTACCCATCGAAACCGAGAACTTGAACATCCCAACAACACCAACGTAGCCCCTCACGGGAGCGGTTTGCCTTTGGGGTGAAGCGGGAAAAAGGGTTGAAGCCATGGACCTCACGGTTGCGCTGGTGCTTGTCGTTCTGGGTTGTGTGCTGGGCGTTGTTGGCGCGCTGAAGCTCGGGTCGTGGCGGCGCGGCAAGGTCAAGACGGTCGATCGCGTGGTCACACAGCACATCACCGAGCGGGTGCGCTCCGTGGGAAGGCTTGTGGCGCTGGAGGTTTGCGCCAAGGAGATTGCCACAGCGACGAGCGGAATCGCCGACGGCTGGCTCCCGCCTGTGCTGCTCTCGCCTGCGCGGATGGCGATCATCTTCCAGTTCCGAAAGCAGTACTTTGTCGATCTCTCGGCGATCGGCGCGGAGCATGTGCAGGACTTGCCCGACGGGCACGATGAGCGTCGGCGTCGCCTCGGGCTGGAGCCGGTTCGGCGGGTGCGGGTAACGCTGCCCCCGCTGCAGGGCGAGCTTGCGCTCTCCAGCATGACGCCCTATGACATTCAGGCCGGACGCATCCTGGGGCTGGTGGACATCATCCCCATGAACGCGGACCGTCAAGCCGCGCTGATGGCGAGGGCACAGGATCACGCCGCGAAGGTGTTTGATGATCAGGATGAATCGTACAAGCTGCAGGCCGCCGCGGCGGTCGAGACGCAGCTTCGCTCGCTGCTGGGGTTGATGGGCGTGGAACTGGAACTGGTATGGACCAGCACCCCGCGTTCGGCTCAGCCCATGAGCTCTTCGAGCGCGGAGAGCCCACGCTCCAGCGACCTGGCATCGGTGGCGTAAGACAGGCGGAAGTGCGTGTCGCGCTTGGAGAAGACACTGCCGGGGATGACCAGCACGCTCTTCTCCAGTGCTTTCTCGATGAACTGGCTCGCCGTGAGCCCCAGACGCTCGGGGACTTTGACAAACGCGTAGAACGCGCCGCCGGGCGTGGTGACTTCCGTAAGCCTTGAAAGCCGCGAGATCACCATGTCGCGCCGCTTCTGGTAGTCGGCGATCTGCGCGGACATGTCGACATCAAAGCACGCGACGGCGCCATGCTGGAGCGCGGAAGGCGCACACACGAAGGTATACTGCTGGAGCTTGCTGATCTCTTCGATAATCCTCCGTGGCCCGGCCGCGTAGCCCAGTCGCCAGCCGGTCACGCCGTAGGTCTTGCCAAAGCCGCGGATCAGGAACACGTCCTGGTCGGCTCCGGGGAACCTCGCCGGGCTCGGGCAGCGCGGCTCGCCGCCGTTGGGCGCGGGCTCGCGTGCATCGGTATAAGTGAAGGTGTCGTAGATCTCATCGGAGATCAGCAGAACGTTCTTTGCGCGGCAGAGTTCGAGCAGCTCCTGACATTCCTTGTTGCTCGCGACGACTCCGGCCGGATTGCTCGGGCTGTTGAGCAGAACCAGCTTGGTTCGCGGCGTGATGAGCTTCTCGACCCGGGCGGCGGTCAGCCGGAAGTCGGGATAGGTGTCGCACAGCACCGGCGTCGCGCCGACCATCGTGCAGATGTGCGGATACATCACAAAGTATGGATCGGGGATGATGGCCTCATCGCCAGGGTTGAGCAGAGCTTGGAACGCGAGCATCAGCGCGCCAGAGGTGCCGGAGGCGACCATGACGCCGGGCCTGGACGCATCGGCCGCTGCGAGGGGACGGGGGTCAACATCCCAGCCGACATCGGCCTTGAGGTGCTCGACGATCTTCTCGCGCAGCGGGGCGATGCCCTGTGTCTGGGTGTAGCCGTTCTGGTTGTTGCGGATCGCTTTGATCGCCGCGAGTTTGATGGGCTCGGGGACGGGGAAGTCCGGCTGGCCGATCGAAAGGTTGATCGGGTCCTTCAGGCGTGCACCGAGTTCGAAAACGCGGCGGATCCCCGAGGCGTCGATCCGCTTGGCGCGGTCAGAGATCAGCCGATCGATGTCCATGGCGCAGCTCCCGTCTGGTGGAACAACGGTATCGCCCGCGGGCGCGGCGAGTCGCCGGCCACGTTGATTGACGTCATCAATGCCGTGTCAGACGATCAGGCGACCTTGCCGACGCGCGTCTTGGCAAGGCCCAGGGCCTTGTCCTTCTTTGCGTCGAACTTCTTGTCGGTGGTCATCTTGGCGATGCGCTCGGCGCGGGTGAGCACGCTGCGAACACCCGAGAGGCTGCCTTTGGTTTTCAGTGAACGGTCGAGGCTCATCGGTCGAACTCCCGCGGTCAGGTTGGAAGGCCGACTTGCCGGCCAGAAAACACTGTCATTGACCCTTGAACAGCGCCCAGAGGGGCTGGCGGAAATCGCTGGGGCCCTTCTCTTCGCGCTGCCACTTCTTGCCGAGCTCCTCCACTCGCCTGACCAGCTCGTCGCGCTCCTTCTGGGATTCCCGGAAGAGAGCGCCACCCGCAAAGCCCTGACTCGCGTAGATTCGGCAGAGGGGATTGTTGCCACTGGGCTTCTGCCGATCAAATACATGGAAGGCCTGAACACCATTTCGCTTCAGGAAATCTACCGCGGCGTTGGCATCCTTGAGAGTGAGGCTACACAGATACAGGTAGTTGAACCCCGGGACACGGGGGTCAGCGCCTGCTTCCGCGGCCGGCGGCTTGGGGGTTTCGGTGGTGCGGGCCGCATTACCGGACCCATCCTTTCGAGGAACGACCGGGGCGGAAGCTTTGACCTGCGGTATCCCGGCTGGCGGCACCACTCCGGTCTCGCCCTCGGGCGGCTTCCAGCCGCCGAGGTTGCCAAGTTCCCGATCCCGATTCTTCTCGCCCATCTGGAACGCGACCGCCCAGACCACCGCAATCACGACGATCAGTGCTCCGATGCCGATCATCACAGTCATGGACGAAATACGAAACTGGCTCTCGACTTCGGCTTCGGGCGCGGCAGCGGGCTGCTGAAGGCCGCGCTCGGCTGTCCGGGAAGGGGGGTAATCACGCGTGGGAGATGTTTCCGCCTGAACATGCGGCCGCGAGGACTGTTCAAGGCCGGTCAGGTGGCGCACGCCTGCGGAGCCGGGCTCGCGGTGCACCGGTGCGGCGGGAGTGGGATGAGCGGAATGGGCGGGTGGTTCGGCGGGGGTGGCTGGGCTTTCAGTCGGCACGACGACGGGCGTACGCGGCGCAGCGGGGCTGCCTCCCAATCGGCGCGAAGGCGACGAAAGGACCTCGTACAGCGGGGGCTGTCGGCGTGTGCGGCCCATGCGGAAGTATACGGGGCGGAACCCCGCCGGGTTGTTGCTATCGAAGACAGCCCCGCGGACCCGTATACTCCCCCCCATGACGATCCGTGAGCAGGACATTTTCGTCGTTCCCGCGCCCACCCAGTCCCGCTGGGAGGCCTCATACCTCCCCGAGATTTTCAAGGGTTTCGGCACGACGATGCGGCACTTTGTGACCTCCTTCGGCGCGGGCACCACCAGCCGAACACTGCAGTATCCCGAGCAGCGGCGGGAAGATATTCCCGTTGAGAAGGGGGGAATGGAAGTCAGCAACTTCCGCGGCGTTCATCGCCTCAATCGCGATGAGCAGGGCCGCGTGAAGTGCGTGGCATGCATGATGTGCCCGACGCTCTGCCCGGCCAACTGCATCCATATCGAGGCCGAGGAGTCGCCCTGGGATGACCGGGAGAAGTACCCTAAGAAGTTCGAGATCGATGAGCTTCGGTGCATTTTTTGCGGCATGTGCGAAGAGGCGTGCCCGGTTGATGCCATCGAGCTGACGACCGAGTACGACGTCGTGGGGCTCAGCCGTCAGGAGATGATCTTCGACAAGGAGAAGCTCCTGAAGGTGTACGACGTGACGATCTCCAAGAAGCCGATGTAAACAGACGGCGCATTTATTCGTAGAATGTTTGGGTAATCGCCTGGAATGGCGAGTTTTTTCACCTGCAAGTCGCGAACTTTGTGAGGTCCACGCCGCGTGGTCCGAGAGAAACACTCAAAATCTAATCGAAAAAGACTGGTATCTCGGACGTGAAGGATTATTATGGACGTGCACCACGGGCTGGAGACCTGTGGTGGCATCTGAGGCGGGGAGAGACCAACAATTCGGGAGCGAGAGAGACTACGGAAGGAGTTTTCCGCTATGTCGCGTTCTCTCTGCGCTTTCGCCGTCGCCGCAACGGCACTCGTGGGTTCAACCCAGGCTGCAACCATCCTCACCTTTGCTGATCCGGCTTCGGGTCCGTCAACACCGCTGTTCCAGCTCTCAGGCGGGCAGCTGACGGGCGGCTGGGCAAGCGGAAGTCTCGGGCTCACGCTCGAAACGCCCGGCCTTGCCGCACCGGACTATCCCGATGCCTGGTTCGATTTCTCACCCGTCACGGTGACCCCCACGGGGACGCCCCCGTTCTTCACGCTGGGCGCGGGACAGATCCGCTTCTACGAGTTCGGTGGTGTGGTACCGATCGCCACGATCACCTTCTCAGGCGGTCTGTTGACCGATGCCCTGGGCTTTGGTGCCAGTGCCTTCGCGGGCTTCGATGTGGAGTTCTCCGGGCCGATCGTCGGGCCGGGCACTCCATCGAACGAAGCAATCTCGTTCAGCTTCGCCAACCAGGTTGGCGCCCCGACCGACTACACCGCGACGGCCTCGTTCACCTCTTCGGCCGACAACATCCCCGCGCCGGCCTCGGCCGCGCTGCTGGGCCTGGGCGTGCTGCTTGTGTCGCGTCGCCGACGCTGAGCCCTCGATCCTTCGCACGGACAAATCACACGCAGGCGGTTCCCCACAAGGAACCGCCTGTTTTCGCTTCGCTTGAGAGCGTTTCAGCGTTGTTCATGTCAGGTCGCGCAGGTCGGCGATGAGTTTCTCCGCCGCGGCACGAACCGCGAACGTCCACTTCTCGCCCGCCTGCGGCTTGGCATAGATCACCGATCGACTGGCGTTGACCAATACGCCCAGGTCGCCCGCGCTGCGCCCGCTGCGGCCCGGGCGGGTCATGCCGCGGACATCTTCAACCGTTCCGCCCTGTGCGCCAAAGCCCGGTACCAGGAAGAACTGATCCGGCATGCGCTCGCGAAGGGCCGCGGCCTCAGTGGCCTTTGTGGCGCCCACAACCGCCCCGATGTCGGACATGCCGCGCCCGCCGCGGCGGTGCCGGCCAAGCTCCTGCACAGTGTCGGCGATCATCTCCGCAACGCTGCGGCCATCGACCAGTCGCGGGGATTGCACGGCGTCGCTCTCGGGGTTGGAGGTGCGCACGAGCGCGAACACGCCGCGCCCCTCGCGCATGAACGGCTCGATCGTGTCGGGGCCCAGGTACGGGCTGACGGTGATCGCGTGGACATCGAGGTTGTCAAACGCCCATGCGGCGTAGTGCTCGGCGGAGACGCCGATGTCGCCGCGCTTGGCGTCAAGAACGATGAGCAGGCTCAGGCGGTGTGCCTCGGTAATGACGCGCTCCAGCTGCGCCATCCCGGCCGAGCCGTGCCTCTCGAAGCAGGCGCTCTGCGGCTTGACGACGGTGATCCCCGCATCGCGAACTGCGTGCAGCACGCCGATGCAGAAGTCGCCCAGAGCCTCGATGTCGTCTCCGCCGTCGCCCGCGGTCGCGTCGAGGGACTCCTGCGGGATCTTCTCGAGCACAGGGTCGAGCCCGACGCACGCGGGCGCGCCGGTTCGGTCGAGGGCATCGGCGAGTCGATCGGCAAAGTGCATGCGTTCCTCCAGAATCGACCCAGGATGCGGATGGTGATCCGCCGGTCCGGCTCTCTTCCGGCCAGCTTACGCTTCCGGTGCAATGGATGCACCCGCCAAGCTGGATCTGAAGAAAGACGTGGGCCTGACCGTCGGCTGGGCGGATGGAACATCGTCGTTCTATCCCATTGTCTATCTGCGACGGATGTCGCCGTCGGCCGATGCGCGGCAACTCCGGATGGAGCAGGCCCGGAACCCGCTGACGGTCCTGCCGGCTTCGGCGGCGAGGGCTGGCAGTGGGGTGGGGGGTGGGGGGGCGCTGGTGGCCGAGAGCGCGGAGATGGTGGGCAACTACGCGATCCGGATCCGGTTCTCCGACGGGCACGATACGGGGATCTATTCCTGGGCGTACCTTCGCGAGATCGATCCGGCGAACAAGGCCGGCAATCCGGGCGCGCCGGAACGATGAAGCGTCGGGGCGATCAGTTGCTGGTGCCGCCGGGGCCCTTCACCAGCTTGCACTCCCAGCCGTCGTAATCGCCATCGAGTTCCTCGGCCCGTTCCGACAGCCGCTGCGTAATCTCGCTGATGGTGTCAAGATCCACCGGGCTCTGGTGCGTGAGAATCACGCTGAAATGATCGTTGTCGGCATCCGGCTCCTTTACCTGCGAGGCAAAGCCCTCTTCGTCCCCCGCCATGGCGAAGCTTTGTGCGGTTGCGCGATCCTCAAAATAGACGTAGTGGTTCACTTCGCGGGGCGTGGTCAGCGGGTCGCCGTGCTGCTCGAGCGCATCGATGACATCGCAGTCCCCCATCCATCGCTCGACCGCGGGGCTGGGAAGCAGGCTCGCGTAGATGTTCCATTCCGGGTCGTGCTGCGAACCCACCGAGACATCCCGCTGCAGCGCCTGCGCCGCGGCATTGCCCAGCTCTTCCAGAATCTCCTCCGACGCCGCGTACAGGAACCATGCCACCTCACCGGCCAGACGCACCCGCGCGACGTGGATCACGCCGGTACTGGCGACCGCGGCCAGGAACGTATCTTCACCGGCCGACAGCTCTTCCATCTCTTCGCTGCCGCCCAGGCCCTCAGGCCCGGGCTCGGTGAACTCGACGGAGAGGCGCAGACACCACGGGTGATCGGGCGGCGGCTCGACCCAGCCAAGGTCGGTCATAGTGAAACCCATCGTGTCCTCGGACTCGATCGGGTACGACCGCCAGTTCTCTTCGTGCTCGGGCATGGGTACAGGCTATCGCCTGCAAGCGGAGCCCGCAAACCACATACTGTGTGTGCATGCCGCGTGAGCCCGAAGAGACCGCCGAGATCGCGCTGGTCACGCCCCTGTCGCGGGTCCGGGCGATCCGTCCGATCTGGGCAGAGGCGATGGCGAAGCTCGAGTTGTTCACCGTCGCAGACCTGGTGAAGCACCTGCCGATGAGGTATGAGCGGCTGGAGGCCGAGGCGGCCATCAGCGAGCTTGCGGCAGGGCACATCGTGACCGCCCGCGGCGAGGTTTCAGCAACGCGAATCAAGCCCATGGGAAAGCGGCCGAGGTTTGAGGCGGTGCTGCTCGACCACACCGGTCGGCTGGACCTGGTGTGGTTCAACCAGACCTACCTGAAAGATCGCATCTTCCCAGGGATGCGGATCCGTGTGCAGGGGCAGGCCAAGAAGTTCGGTCCGAAAGGCGGGTGGCTGCAGATCGTCAACCCGCAATGGGAGGTGCTCGACGACGATGAGGCGCCGGCATCAAGCGAGGCGAAGATGCGTCCGGTGTACCCGGCATCGGAGCACATCAACTCCGCCAAGATCGAACTCGCGGCGGGCAAGGTGCTCGATGCCGCGCTCCCGCAGATCGAAGACCACTTCGAGAGCGAGTTTCGCAAAGCCAAGGAGTTGCCCTCGCTTGCGGATGCGTACCGCATGGCGCACCGCCCGGCGAGCGAGGAAGAGGCCGCGGCGGCGCACCGGCGGCTGGCCTACGACGAGTTGCTGATGCTCCAGCTCGGTGTGTTTCTGCGGCGGGCGCAGATCCGCCGCACGATGCGGGCCGAGGCGCTGCGGTGGACGGAGCAGATCGACGCACACATCCGCGAGCGATTCCCCTTTGCGCTGACGGACGCGCAGCAAAGGGTGATCCGCGAAGTCGTCGAGGACTTGACGCACGATGCGCCCACGAATCGGCTCATCCAGGGTGATGTGGGATCGGGCAAGACGGTGATCGCGATGTACGCGATGCTGCTCGCCGCAGCGTCGGGGCATCAGGCCGCACTGATGGCGCCGACGGAACTGCTGGCCGAGCAACACTTTCTGTCGATCTCCGAGGCGCTCAAGGGTTCGAAGCTCAAGATCGAGCTTCTGACGGGGGCAATGAGCAGGGCGGATCGCGAAGCCGCGCTCGCGCGGATCGTCGCGGGGAACGGGGAAGCAGGCGGGGGCGGGGGGGGCGGAGCCGATCTGGTGATCGGCACGCACGCGCTGCTGACAGGCGATGTGAAGTTCCGTTCGCTGGCGGTGGTGGTGATCGATGAGCAGCACCGGTTCGGCGTGCACCAGCGCGCGGTGCTGAAAGGAAAGTCCGCCGCGGCGCCCGGCGCCGATCCCCGGATCCTGGCGCCGCACACACTGGTGATGACCGCGACACCAATCCCCCGAACGCTCGCCCTGACGCTGCTGGGCGATCTGGATGTATCGACGATCGATGAGCTGCCGCCCGGACGCAGCCCGATCGCCACACGCGTCGTTACCGCCGAGAAGTCAGGCGAGGTGTACAAGTTCGTTCGGCAGCGGCTCGATACAGGGGATCAGGCGTACATCGTCGTACCGGCGATCGACACCGGGGCATCCGCGGCGGGCGCGGGGGGCGATGAAGACCTTGCCGACCTGCGCAGCGTGATGACGCGCCTGGAGGCGCACGAGTTCTCGGGTAAGCGGCTGGCGGCGATGCACGGCCGGCTCGCACCGCGGACACGCGACCACATCATGCACCGCTTCCGCGCGGGCTTGATCGATGCGCTGGTCGCGACGACGGTGATCGAGGTCGGCGTCGATGTGCCCAACGCGACGGTCATGGTGATCGAACACGCGGACATGTTCGGCCTCGCGCAGTTGCATCAGCTCCGCGGGCGCGTGGGGCGCGGCAAGAAGCGGTCGGTGTGCGTGCTCATCGCCGAGCCCAAGACGCCCGATGCCGAGCTGCGGCTCGCGGCGATGGCCAAGACGACCGACGGCTTCGTGCTGGCGGAGAAGGACCTGGAGATCCGCGGGCCGGGGGAGGTGTTCGGGCAGAAGCAGGCCGGCGCGCCGCCGTTCAAGGTTGCGGACCTCATGCGGGACCGCGAGCTGCTCGTCATGGCCCGTCGCGACGCCGCGGCGTGGATCGAGCGGTCGCCGGAGCTGAAGTCGCCGGGGGAGGACCTGTTGCGCAAGCGTCTGCTGCGGCTGCATGGCAAATGGCTGGGGCTGGGCGATGTCGGGTGATCGCACGCGGCCTTGCCTTTCTACGATCCGGCCATGAGCATGAACGAAGCGGTGGCGGAACGACTCTCACGCATCGCGCGGCTGCAGGACCTGCTCGGCGAAGATAAGTTCAAGGCGATCTCGCACGACCGCGCAGCGCGGATCGTCGAGGGACTGTCGATCGACATCGCCACGATCGCGGATGACCCCGCGAAGCTCCGTGCGCTCGAGGGCATCGGACCGAAGATCGCCGACAAGATTGCCGAGTTCGCCAGAACCGGAAAGATGAGCGAGCTGGTGGAACTGGAAGCAAAGGTTCCCGCGGGCGTGCTCGCGCTGATGAACATTCCGGGGCTGGGACCCAAGACGGTGGCGACCCTCTGGAAGGAGGGCGGCGCGACCGACCTCGCCGCGCTCAAAAGGATCATCGCCGATGGCTCGATCCTGAAGTTGCCGCGAATGGGCGCCAAGAGTGTCGAGAAGCTCAAGGAATCGATCGACTTCGCCGAGCAGGGGAACACACGCCTGCCGCTTGGTTTGGCGATGCCCCTTGCCGAACGATTCGTCGAGGCGATGCTGAAGGTCAAGGGTGTGAAGCAGGCCTCGTTTGCGGGGTCGCTGCGTCGCGGCCGCGACACCATTGGGGATATCGACATTCTGGTCGCGGCCTCAGATTCCGCCGCGGCGCACGCTGGCGACGCGTTCCGCGTGCTGCCGGGAGTCGCTCAGATCATCGCCGCGGGGGATAAGAAGTCATCCGTGCGTGCACGCATCGCGCCCGACTCCGGCCGGTTCATGGTCGAGGGGAAGGCGGGTGAGGCGGACACCGGGCCGACCGTGCAGGTCGACCTGCGTGTAGTGCCGGCCGAGTCCTGGGGCGCAGCACTGATGTACTTCACGGGCTCGAAGGAGTTCAACATCCGCCTGCGCGAGCGCTCGCTGAAGATGGGGCTCACGCTCAACGAGTACGGGCTGTTCCCCGAAGACGATGACAAGACTCCGCCGCAGCAACGGGGCATCAAGCCCGCTGCGGGGGAGACCGAGGAAGCGATCTTTCACGCGCTGAAGCTGGCGTACGTCCCGCCGGAGCTTCGTGAGGATCGCGGCGAGATCGACCGTGCCGAGAAGGCCTTTGCCGGCGCAATGACCCCGGCCGCGAAGCGTGCGGCGGCGCCGGTCGAAGGGTTGATCGAGCTTGCGGACATCAAGGCCGAGCTACACGCGCACACCACCGCATCGGACGGTCGGCTGAGCATCGAAGAGCTGGCGACCGATGCGAAGAAGCGGGGTTTCCACACGATCGCCGTCACCGATCACTCCAAGTCGAGCGTCATCGCCGGCGGCCTCTCGCCCGAGCGACTGCGCGAGCATGTCGCGGCAATTCACGCGGCGCGGAAGAAGGTCAAGGGGATTCAGATCCTCGCCGGCAGCGAGGTGGACATTCTGGCCGACGGCTCTCTCGATTACGATGACGAGACGCTCGCGCTGCTGGACGTGGTTGTCGGCTCGCCGCACAACGCGCTGAGCCAGGAGCCGGAGGTCGCGACCAGGCGGCTCATCCGCGCAATCGAGAGCGGGAGGGTGCACATTGTCGGCCACCCGACCGGGCGATTGCTCAACCGGCGCGCGGGCCTCAGCCCGGATATGGCGAAGATCATCGCGGCGGCGAGAGCAAACGACGTTGCCCTGGAGGTCAACTCGCACTGGATGCGGCTTGATCTGCGTGATGTGCACGTTCGCGCGGCGGTCGATGCCGGTTGCCTGATTGCCATCGACTGCGATGTGCACGCAGCGGGTGACTTTGACAACTTGCGGCACGGTGTCGCCACGGCGCGCCGCGGGTGGCTGCCCGCGGAACAGTGCGTGAACACGTGGACGGCGGAGCGGCTGGCGAAGTGGCTGCGCCGGAAGACAGGCCACGGATGAACACGGATCAGAGCGGATTGAAGCATGGAGAACTGACCAAGAACGTCGTTGGGATCTTCTATGACGTCTACAACGAGCTTGGGTAAGGGTTTCTGGAGAGCGTCTACGAGAATGCGATGGAGATCGCGTTCCGACATGCCGGTCTCAGGGTCGAGCGGCAGTCGCTTGTGACCGTGTATTTTCGTGGTGAGCCAGCGGGCGTGTTCAAGAGTGACATGCTGGTCGAAGATCGTGTTCTGGTCGAGTTGAAGTCTGCACGAGCACTGGAGCCCGGCAACGAGGCACAGACACTGAACTACCTGAAGGCAACGAAGATCGAGGTCGCATTGCTTCTCAACTACGGCCCGAAGCCCGAGTTCAAGAGGTTTGTGTTTGACAACAACCGGAAGGCGCATCGAGGTTTACCGGATCGCCCCGTGGGTTCCGATGAAGACCAGATGTGAGCCATCCCTCCGACCTGTCCCCTTTGCCTCTGATCCGTCTTCATCCGTGTCGATCCGCGGCCAATCTCTACCTTGACTCTTCCACCATCGCCCGCGCCAGTTGGCCCGCCAGAACCGCGTTCGATTCAACCAGCGCGATGTTTGCCCGGAGTGTTGCGCCGCCCGAAACGCTGTGCAACGCGCCAAGCAGCTTCGGTGTGACATCGCGGCCTTGTGCGCCCGACGCGGCGACAAGGTCGCGGGCCTTGCCCAGCCACTTCTGCCAGTCGGCCACACGGAGCTCATGCTCGGGCGGGATGGGATTGCAGATCAAGACGCCGCGGCGGGTGCGGGCGAGTTCGTGCCGTACATACGCGGCGAGTTCCGCCACATCGTCAAACCGCGCATCGAGGGGCGCAACGGCCGGGCCATCGGACTTGCGCAGGTAGAAGGCCGGGAAGTCGTCGGCCCGAAAGCCGACGACCGGCACTCCCAGCGTCTCGAGCACCTCGCGCGTGCCCGCGACATCGAGGATGGACTTCACGCCCGAGGCAATCACGGCGACAGGGAAGCGCGTGAACGCGTGCAGATCGGAGGAGACATCCATCGCTGCAAGCGAGGAGGCGGCCGAGGCTTCAGGGAAGTGAACCCCCCCGATGCCGCCAGTCGCGAAAACACTCACGCCCGCGCCAGAAGCGAGCTCCATCGTTGAACTGACGGTGGTGGCGCCGTGCTGCTTTCGCGCGATGGCGATTCCAAGATTCGAGGTGTTGACCTTGCGGACCCGCTCCGGCGGCGCGGCAAGCAACTCTTCGAGTTGAGCATCGCTCAGCCCAACCACCGTACGGCCCGAAAGCAGCCCGACCGTGACGGGGGTTGCCCCTTGGGCCTCGATGGCGTGGTTGAGCTTGAGCGCAAGCGCCCGGGCATCCTGCCGCGGCACGCCGTGCAGCAGCAACGTCGTTTCGAGCGCAACCCGGGCACGAGGATGGAAAGGCGGGACAGTGCTTGGTGACGGGTTCATGGCCCCACATCGTTGCACACCGGGGCCCGCGTGCCACGCGCGAGTTTCTTGTGGATGTTCGTGCGGAGTTCGCCGCGGCACTACGTGCGGCATCGGGGGCGGTAGCATTGAGCATCGACAGGGGAAAGTTCCAAAGTGCGGGGGAAGCGTTTCTGGAGGCCTGCCATGCCGGCCGCGTTAGGACTGCCGCTGAATCTGAAGTCGTGGCTCGCGGACAACCGTCGCCACCTGAAACCGCCGATCGGCGAGGGGCGCGTCATCGACGGCGCGAAGGACTTTGTCATGTCGGTGGTCAGCGGCCCTTGCCGCCGCAAGGACTACCACGTCAGCCCGTATGAAGAGCTGTTTTTTCAGATGGAAGGCGAGTTGGCGCTGTGGATCCGCGACAGCGACGGCGTCGTGCACGAGGTGTCCGTCGCGGCGGGCGAACTGTTCGCGCTCCCGGCGAATGTGCCCCACTCTCCGCAGCGACCCGAGGGTTCGATCGGCCTGGTGATCGAGCGTCGGCGCAGGGGCGCGGAGGATGACACGCTCCGCTTCTACTGCGATCGCTGCAACCAGTCGGTGTACGAAGAGGGCTTCAGCCTCGACGATGCGCAGGAAGAGCTCGCGGACATCTTCGCGCGGTTCTGGGATGATGCAACTCTGCGCACCTGCCGCAAGTGCGGCTCGGTCGTGCAGCCGCCGACCAAGGGCGACCTGAACTCTTCGCCGCGGCCGCCCGCGCTGCGGATGCCGCGGAGCGCAACCGTGTCGGGCGCGAAGTCGGCCAAGACCGGTGCAAAGCCATCGCCCAAGCGGCGTGTGGTGGCGCGCCGATAGACGTGCGGGCTTGGTGTTGCGAGCGGCAACCGACTCCTCTATCCTGAATCGATGTGCGCGGCCGCCGCGCCCGAAGGAGCCACCGCATGCCCGCCTCACCCGCATTTCGACTCGCTAAGCTGGACCTGCAGGACTGGATCCGCAAGAACCAGAAGCACCTGAAGCCGCCGGTGAGCAACAAGCAGTTCTTCGCCGAGTCGGATGATGTGATCGTCTTCGTCTCGGGCGGGCCCAATACCCGCAATGACTTCCATGTGAACCCGACGGAGGAACTGTTCTATCAGCTCAAGGGCGACATCGCGGTGCGTGTCCGGCCGCTGGATGGGGCCGATCCTCATGATGTGATCGTGCGCGAAGGAGAGATGTTTCTGCTGCCACGATGGGTGCCGCACCGGCCCCAGCGACCCGCGGGCACGGTCGGCCTCATCGTCGAGTTCCCGCGTCCCAAGGGTCAGAACGATGGCTTGCAGTGGTATTGCCCAAAGTGCGACAAGCTCGTGTACGACGCGCGGTTCCGGCTCAAGAAGATCGACAAGGACCTGGCGATCGTGATGAACAAGTTCTGGGGCGGCCCGGTCACGCGCCGGGCGTGCAAGGCGTGCGGATACGTGATCGAGCGCGCGGGCGCGATTGCCATCGAGAAGGGCAAGGTGCGTGCGGCCTCGGGCGCAAGCCGGGTAGACAGCACGCAAAGCAGCACGGCGCGGAGCAGTAAGGTGACCAGTCGGCGCACGCGGCGACCCGCGGGCGGCACACAGAGCAAGCGGTGAGCGATTGCGCCCAGCAACGGCGGAGGTGTTTCATGACGACGCGTTCAGGAAGTGGCAAGAGAGTGCTGGGCTTCGCGGCGATGACCGCGGGAATGCTGCTCCTGGCAGCGTGTGCGTCCAGCGGAGGGAGTTCCTCCAACGAGCCGCGGAACATCACCGCCTTTGCCTCCGCGATCGAGGGCACGCGTGCGCTCTCCGGCGAGTGGGAGGTCACGGACTTTGGTGAGAAGTCCATCACCCAGTTGCTGCCCGCGGCCTATGAAGGCCGCAAGCCCATGCTCACCATCAAGTCGGATGGCGCCGTCGGCGGCTTCAGCGGCGTGAATCAGTTCGGCTCGCAGCTTGAATCCGAAGCGCTGACACAGGGCCGCTTCTCCCTCGGACCCATCGCCATGACGCGTATGGCGGGTCCGCCGGAGTTTATGGGCATCGAATCGAGGCTCACGATGGCAATCTCTGAGCCCCGGCGCTTCTCGCTCCGAGGCAACATCCTCGCGCTCATGCCCGCCGAGGGCAGGGCCGATCCGCTCGTTCAGTTCCGGCGATTGCCCGGCCAGGTCATCGCCCCTTCAACGGCCGCACCGAACGAGGCCCGGTGAGCGCTATGGACTCCGGCGCGATCAGGATCTCTCCCAAACTTGAAGCCGACCAGGCGTTTGTGCAGGCCGAGCTCATTCGGCACTGGTGCAGCACGATCATCTGGTCGGTCGATCGACGCTATGAGGCGGATGAGCTGCCAGCCCTCATCGCATGGCTGGATGGCGAGCGCGTCGGGCATATCACGCTGTCGTTCGACCCCGGCGAGTGCGAGGTTGTCACGCTCAGCGCAACGATCGAGGGACGGGGCATCGCAAGCCTGCTGCTGGAGGCTGCGGCCACGGCGGCGCGGGAGCAGGGCGCGAGACGGATGCGGCTGACGACCACCAACGACAACCTGCGGGCGCTGGCGCTCTACCAGAAGCGGGGCTGGAAGCTCATCGCGCTGCACAGGGGTATGATCGATCGGTATCGAGAGCGAGTGCCCGCGATCCCGCTGATCGGGCTTAACGGCATCCCGCTGCATGATGAGATCGAGCTTGAACTGCAACTCGGTGAGACCTGAGCGCGAGGGTCTGAATCTCCGCTTAGACTTCCCGCGTGAAGATCGACCTGCACACCCACATCCTCCCTGAGAAGTGGCCGGACTGGACCAAGAAGTCCGGCTATTCGGGGTGGATCGCGCTGGATCACCACGGCACTGGGTGTGCGCGCATGTGCCAGACCTGCAGCGCCGACGGCAGCAAACCGCCAAAGTTCTTTCGTGAAGTCCGGGCCAACTGCTGGGACCCTGCTGCACGCCTCGCCGATATGGACCGCACCGGCGTGACGACGCAGGTGCTGAGCACGGTGCCGGTGATGTTCTCATACTGGGCGCGGCCGCGCGATGCGTTGGACCTTGCACGCCTGCTGAACGACCACATCGCCGAAATCGTCGCGGAAAGTGGCACGGCCATCCTTGCCGTGTCCGAACGGCAAACGCAATCGAATGGCAGCGACATGGGCTGGAAGCCCGTGCCAGAGGCGCGTCGCTTCGAGGGCCTCGCTACCGTGCCGCTACAGGATGTCGATGGCGCGATCCGCGAGCTCGAACGTTGCATGACACCTGCGGCGCTCGGCGGCCTCGGCTTCCGCGGCGTGCAGATCGGCACCAACGTCAACGGCCTGAACATCGGCGAGCCCGCGCTCTTGCCGTTCTTTCAAGCGGCCGAGCGGCTCAACGCCGCGGTGTTCGTGCACCCGTGGGACATGCTCGGCGCAACGTTCGGCCAATCTCCGCGCGATGATGGCCCGCCCCCGGTGCCGCCCGAGGCGCACCCCCGCTACGCCAAGTACTGGATGGCCTGGCTGGTCGGGATGCCCGCCGAGACCGGGATGGCCGTCGCTTCGGTGCTGTTCTCGGGATTGCTGGAGAAGCTGCCCCGATTGCGGATCTGCTTCGCGCACGGCGGCGGGAGCTTCCCCGGCACGATCGGACGGCTGGAGCATGGGTTCGAAGCGCGGCCGGATCTTTGCGCAATCGATACAAAGGCCAACCCGCGCGCGCACGCGATGCGAATTGCCGACCCCGTCCAGGGCTTGATGCAGCCGGCGAGCTTCTATGTCGATTCACTGGTGCATGATGCCGGAGCGCTGGGTGTCATCACCGGTCTGCTCGGGGCCGAGCGCGTCGCCCTCGGCAGCGACTACCCGTTCCCCCTCGGCGAAGAGCACCCCGGCAAGATGATCGAATCGCTTCGCGGGATTCCTGATCAGATGCGAGAGCAACTGCTCTGGAGGACCGCGGCGGACTTCCTGCGGCTCTAGCGTCCGGCGGGCCAACAATGCCCCATGCCCGATGTCTTCAGAACCGATGAGGCCTTCGCTCGCGAACTCGATACCGAGGACCCGCTCCGCACGTTTCGCGGCGAGTTTCACCTGCCGCTGGCGGGCGATCTTCGCAGCGCCTCCTCCACGACGCACGCGGCGTCGCCCCTCGCCGTCGCCGATGACCAGCCCGCAATCTACCTGACCGGCAACTCGCTCGGGCTTCAGCCCAAGTCGACGCGCGATGTGCTGATGCATGAGCTCGACGACTGGGCAAAGCTCGGCGTCGAGGGTCATTTCCACGCGAAGCACCCGTGGTATCCGGCGCACGAAGAACTCCGCGGCTCGCTTTCGCGGCTCATCGGCGCGAAGGAAACCGAAGTCGTCGCCATGAACTCGCTCACGACCAATCTTCACCTGATGATGGTCTCGTTCTATCGCCCGACGCGCGAGCGATTCAAGATCATCATGGAAGACTCGGCCTTCCCATCGGATTCCTACGCCATCCAGACCCAGGCAGACTTTCATGCGCGAAGCGCAGGCTTCGATCCCAAGCAAGCAGTCGTCCGACTTGCCGCACGAGATGAGAAGGCGGGGGTCTATACCACCGACGAGATCCTCGAAGCGATCGATCGGCACGCGGCGAGCACCGCGCTCTTCCTCATGGGCGGGGTGAACTATCGCACCGGTCAGGTGTTCGACATGGCCCGCATCACCGCCCATGCGCGGTCACGGGGGATCATCGTCGGATGGGACCTGGCGCATGCTGCGGGCAACATCCCATTGTCGCTGCACGAGTGGGGGGCCGATTTCGCGGCGTGGTGCTCGTACAAGTACCTCAACTCCGGCCCAGGCTCGGTCGCCGGCGCGTTTGTGCATGAGCGGCACTTGACAGACCGGATATTGCCGCGCTTTGCCGGATGGTGGGGCAATGATCCCTCCACGCGCTTCAAGATGGGCTCCGAGTTCGTGCCCGTCGCGCGCGCCGATGCGTGGAGTCTCTCAAACCCGCCGATCCTCTCGCTCGCCGCGGTGCGTGCATCGCTCGCCGTGTTCGATCGCGCCACACTGCCCGCACTCCGTGAAAAGTCCGTGAAGCTCACGGGCTATCTTGAGCAGCTCCTGCTCGCGCCGCGCGGGGACGGTGGTGGTAGTGGGGGCGGCAGTGGGGGAGGAGTTGGAAACGGCTCGCCCGCGCCTGTCGAGTTGCTCACCCCTGGCGACCCCGCATCCCGGGGCTGCCAGCTTTCGATCCGTGTCCCCGGCCGCGGCCGCGACATCTTGGCGCAGCTGCTTTCCATGGGCGTCGTTTGCGATTTCCGCGAGCCGGATGTTGTCCGCGCTGCGCCCGTTCCGTTGTACAACTCGTTCCTCGATGCGTGGAAGTTCGCCGCGATCCTTCGCGATCTCGCCGACAAGCCGCGAAGCTGATCGATTACCCTTTCGCTGGACGTTCTGACTCGCCGGCGACGCTTTGTGCCAGGCTCCTGCAAGGATCACCGACATGAGCTTTGACCTCACGTTCTACACAACCCAGCCCTCCGGTCCGACTTCCGAGCAAGTCGGCGAAGCCATCGCGGGCGTGCTCGGTGCAGGTGCGGTGGCCGGACGCTCTCCCGGCGGAACTTCAGAATGGGTCTGCCAGAGCCCGCAAACCGGTGTCGCCTTTCGATTCCGCTACACCGACCCGGCGAAGGGCGATGGCCGCAAGGCGATGAATAAAGAAGGCGTGGCGGGTCGCTGGAGCGGGCTGAGCGTCGAAGTTCCGTACGTGCGGCCGCGCTTCGTCGGAATCGAATCGCTCGCATCGGCGGGCGCAGTCGCGGGCCGGCTGGGCCTGCTCATGCCCGATCCGCGCATCCCATTCCAGGACGGTGAGACAGTGAACATACTCAAGACCGAGCCCACGGTCATGAATCTCACCATCGAGAACTGGATGGCCGGAAACCGATTCGCCATCAAGGCGACACAGAAGCTCACCGGCAAGCGCCCACCCTTTCTCGACCCCGAACGCTCGATGTACTGGTGGCGATTCCAGCGCATGCGAGCCGGCATTCAGAAAGCCGTCGGCGCCGCGGCGATTGTCCCCTCATCTCGCATCATCCGTATGACCAACTCCGGCGAGGTTGTACTGATGACCGACTGGGCCAACGGCCTCCCCGCCGTGTTCCCGCAGTCGGAGGTCTTCCTGCTCATCGAGGCCAAGAGCATGAACGACCCCAACGCCAAAGCCGGGTGGACCCCGGCCAACGAGGTCATTGACCGCCTGGGTCCGATCCTCAGCCGATTCGAGCAGCCCGGGTGCGACCTCATCGCATGCTCGGGTGTGCCGCAATCCGGCCCGATGCGAGATGCCTTCAACGCCATTCCGCGCTACCCGCTCGCCGGCTCGATCGAGGACATCGGCCTGAACTTCATCGACGAACCCGAAGCTGCGGCGGGCCCCGACGCCGTGAACCCGACCGCCACCGCCTGAAAGGACGACCGCCTTGCCCAAGCACGTGCTCATCGTCGGTGCAGGACTCGTCGGGTCGCTCGCGGCGGTGTACTTCGCCCGCCGCGGCTGGCGCGTCAGTGTCTATGAGCGCCGGCCCGATCCGCGCGCCAAAGGCTACATCGGCGGACGATCGATCAATCTCGCGCTCTCCGTCCGCGGCCTGTGGGGCTTGGCCGGTGTCGATCTTGACCGCGCTGTACTTGAGCGTGATGCGATCCCGATGCCCGGCCGCATGATCCACCCCGCGCCCTCGGCCGATGCCGCTGCCACTCCATTAGGCACGATCTTCCAGCCATACTCGAAGAACCCTGCCGATGCCATCAACAGTGTTTCCCGCGGCGGGCTGAACCTGACGCTGATTCACGCCGCCGCGGCCGCGCCTGGCGTCGAACTCGTGTTTGATCGACGCTGCCTTGATGTCGACCTGGATCGCTGCCGCGCCAGCTTTGTCGATGACACGCGCCCCGGCGACCCGCCGACGATCATCGAAGCGGACCTGATCTTCGCGGGCGATGGTGCGTTCTCCGCGGTGCGCACAGCGATGCAGAGGACCGACCGCTTCGAGTACAGCCAGTCGTACCTGGAGCACGGCTACAAAGAGCTGCACATTCCGTCTGCGGCAGAACTGGGCATCGCGGGTGTCGGTGCGGGTACGTGGGCCGGACATGGCGGAGCGGAGTCAGTGGCGGGCGGAGCGCGCGGCTCTGCGCGCGATGCGGCGTCATTCGCCCTCGACCCCAACGCGCTGCACATCTGGCCCCGTGGCGGGGGTGGGTCGATGATGATCGCGCTCCCGAACCGCGATGGATCGTTCACCTGCACGCTGTTCTGGCCGTTCGCGGGCGATCACTCGTTCGCCCAGCTCGAAGGCGAACTCGCCACGCGCAAGCGCATCGACCCGCACGCCGCGCCAAGCGGGGAGGAGCAGTCTGGCGTGCTCGCGCACTTCCGGCAGCACTATCCCGATGCCGTCCCGCTCATGCCCACACTCGTGCAGGACTTCTTTGCCAACCCCACCAGTTCGCTTGTCACCGTACGCTGCGCACCGTGGTATCGCCTGGCGCGCGACGGCAAACGTGCAACCGTGCTCGCGGGCGATGCCGCGCACGCGATCGTGCCGTTTTATGGCCAGGGCATGAACGCGGGCTTTGAGGATGTCCGCGTGCTGGCGGAGTGCCTGGATCGCGCGACGGGTGCCGCCGGATCGGGCGATCTGGCCGCGGCCCTCGCCGAGTATCACACCCTCCGCAAGCCCAACGCCGATGCGATCGCCGACATGGCGATCGAGAACTTCACCGAGATGCGCGACAAAGTCGGCTCGCCCGCGTTCCGCTACCGCAAGCGCATCGAGCAGGCGATCCACGATGCCTTCCCGGACCGCGTTGCCCCGCAGTACAACCTGGTGAGCTTCTCGACCGTGCCGTATGCCGAGGCCCGCCGCCGCGGCCGCGAACTTGATGCCGTTCTCGACCGCGTGATTGAGCGACTCGGCCCTGATTCCCCCGCCCGCCTCGGCGATGATCGCTGGAAGCAGGAGATCGCGGTCGCCGCCGCGCCCCTCCTCTCCTGATCCGCGCGCGAGTCTCGCTCCGACACGATCTCGTTGGAGTTTCGTCACCGTCTCACGCTTCATCCTCCACGTTTGCTGGCCTTTGGCTTTCCAACTTGGGTTCCTGCCTCTCTCCGCGCTCTCTGCGTCTCCTCTGTGTTCTCTGCGTACGGCCTTTGAAGCGAATCCGGAACCCTCTGCCCCGCATCGTGGTACATTCTTCCGGCCGCGGTCGCGGCCACTTATGCGATTCCCCCGACTCTTCGCCTTCTACCGCTCATACCCCGAGTTCGACGGGTACAGCGATGAGCAGTGCCGCAAGCTGGTGTTGCAGGCACGCCTCCGCCGCGGCGATGCGGCGTGGGTCATCCCCCTCCTCGCGGCGATCGGGCTGATGGGCGCGTGGACGATCTTCGGCGGCGGCTTGCTGGTGCTCCTGGCAGCCATGGCCGGGCGTTCGCTCCCGTCGCCGTTCGTGCTGGTCACGCCCATTCTGCTCTTTGAGGTTCCCGGCTTCATCGTTGGGTACGTCTGGATCCGCCGCATCATGCTGGTGCGCTCGATCCGGCGGCTCATTCACCGCGCCGTCTGCCCGTTCTGCGAGTTCTCGCTCCGCGGCCTGCCTGTGAAGATCAACACGGTCATCTGTCCGGAGTGCGGACAGAGGGTGAAGCTCACCGCGCACGGCATCCGGCGGGAGGATCTGGATGTCGATGCGCCCGACCCGTTTGCAACTCCGACTCCGCCTCCCCGGACAGCCCGAGGCCCATCATCTTCTTCGCAAAAGGGGCGGTGAGCGATGCGCCTCCCCCTCTCCAAGGTCTACCGCGCGTTCCCCGAGTTTGATGCCTTCCCCGATGAAGAATGCGAACGCTACATCCGCTACGCCTATCGCCAGGCGCAGTATCGCATCGGTTGCATTCCCGTTATCGTCGGCGCGGCGGTGTTCGCCGTGTGGGGTCCCATCTTGACGGTGATCGCCAACCTGCTCGGACCCTCGTTTCGGCCCGGCGGTACGAGCGACTGGATCGTGGTGATACTCGTGGTGAGCGCGTTCGCCGTTCCGGGCATCGCCGGTCTTCTCATGCGCGACCGAGTCCTCCTCCGCGTGCTCCACGACCGCATCAAGACCGCCCGCTGCCCGCAGTGCCAGTTCAGCCTGCTCGGCCTCCCCGTTACCAAAGGCGCTGCCCGCTGCCCCGAATGCGGCATGCACATCGCGCTCCACAAGCACAACCTGACGGCGGAAGACCTGCAGATCCGCCGCGTCGGTGAGGCCGGCGCGCCCGATGAGGGATACGAACATTGCGGCAAATGCGGCTTTGATGTCCGCGGCGTGTCCATCGTCAAGAACACGGTGCGCTGCCCCGAGTGCGGGCATGTTCAGGTGCTGCACAAGCGGGCGGTCATCGAGAGCGTCTACCGCGGCCGCGTGCCCCACGCCTTTGTCGATCAGCACGCACGCATCACCATCTGCCCGACATGCCGCGGCACGCTCCTGGGAATGCCCATCTACAACGGCGAGGCGAGCTGTCAAGACTGTGGTTTCATCGCCAGCGTCGAGCCCCGTCCCGGCGACAATCAGCCCGCCGCGGAATCCGCCAGCGAAGTCGGTCTGCGGATCAAGCGCCTTCGCGGCGAGAATACTGGCGACCAAGCGAATGAGCAACCGGAGTCGTAAAGGAGCGTTTGACGTGCCCAGTGCCCAGTGCCTTCTTCACGCCTTCTTGATCACATCAAACGGCCGGAACGTCCCTTCGAGGATCTTCCGTGAGTCGGCCTTGAGCCAGTTCTCCAGAATCGAGGCGTATACGCCGCGGAAATCCGTGCCGTACTTCAGGTCGCCCTGGTCAAGGTCGGTGAGCGACGGGTGCTTGCCGTGTACGCCCCCCTTCACCATCGGCCCGAAGAGGAACATCGGCGCGGCGGTGCCGTGGTCGGTCCCGCCCGAGGCGTTCTGCGCCACGCGACGGCCAAACTCCGAGAAGCTCATCGTCAGCACCCGCCCGTCGTTACCCTGCTTCTTCAAGTCCTCGTAGAACGCGCGGAGGCTCGAACTCAGTGTTTCCATCAGCTGCGCGTGGCGGCCCTGCTCCCCGCCCTGCCCGGCGTGCGTATCGAACCCGCCCAGGTTGGCGTAGTACACGCGCGTCTTCAGCCCCGCGCGGATCATGCTCGAGATCATCTGCAACTGCCGCGAGAGCTCGTTGCCGGGGTACGGCGAGAGCGGACGCTGCGCGACCGCGCGGCGGATCTGCTCGCTGGAAATCTGCGCATCGAGCGCCGTCCGCATCAGGAAGCCCGCGTTGGTCTCGCCGCCGACGCCATCCACAACGCCGCGCCGGTTGATCTGCTCGTACGGGTCGCCCAGCGAGTCGTGCACATCCTTGCCCAGCCAGCGGAACAGGCTCGGATCTTCGAAGCCGATCGCTCGCGACAGCCGCCCCTGCATCGCCAGCGGAGCCTCGCGCCCGAGCGCGATCCCCGCCATCGGTTCGGGCTCGGGCTTGCCGCTATCACCAACGCCGCAGCACTCAGAGTCAAAGTACCGGCCCAGCCAGCCGTCGCCCGTTGCCGAGGTGTCGGCGGTGTGCCAGATGTCCATCGACTTGAAGTGCGAGCGATTGGGGTTCGGGTAGCCCACGCCCTGCACAATCGCGCACAACCCCTCGTTGTGCAGATCAGCGATGCCCTTCATGTTCGGATGCAGCCCCACGCCGTTGGCCTTGTCGAGCTTCAGGACGTTGTTCTCGCGGATGCCGATCGACGGTCGCACCCGGTAATAGTTCGCATCGCCGAACGGCACCACGCTGTTCAGGCCGTCGTTCCCGCCGCCAAGCTGCACCACCACCAGCACATGATCGGTGGGCACGCCGGGGATCTCGCTCATGAAATCTGCCGGCATCGGCAAGCCAAACGCCGAGCGGTTGATGAACGCCGGTACGGTCACCGCGGCGGATGTCAGCACCAGTCCGGTTGAGAGGAACTGTCGGCGTGTGAAGGCGATGGGGTCGGACATGGGAGGCTCCAAATGGCCAAATCGCAAACTTCCAAATGGCCAGATCAAGACGGCGCTCGCGTTCCATTTGGCAATGTGGCCATTTGCCATTTGGATCTTTGCTCTGGGCTAGCAGAGTTGATACTCCGGCATCGACGTTACCAGCAGCATCAACCCCGTCACCGTCTCCCGCGTCACGCGGTTGCCGTGCTGCCCCAGGAAATCGGTCAAGACAGCGCGGTTCCGCGCCGTGTTGTTCCCCAGTGCAAACCGCAGCAGATAGTCTGCTACGGCCTCGGGGTCGGCCCCGCCGCCGGAGTCGCGCAGATCAGCCAGCAGTTCCGTCGGGTCATACTTCTCGATGTCCTTGAGCGCATCGCGTCGGCCCGCAGGCATCTGCCCCGTCAGCAGGAAGCACATGATGTTCTGCCGCGTGAACAGTGTCGAAGTGTTGACCCACGCGCGTCCCCCGTCCCACCCCTTCACGCTCGGCGGGAAGAACAGGCTCTGCCCCATCAGCCCGGTGGCATCGGTCAGCACATCCAGGTCGCGCACGGGTGTGTTCAACGATCGCACAGCGCCGACGACAAGTTCTAGCGGAGACTTGATCATCTCGCTCATCAGCGCGGTCTCGTAGAAGTGTTCTGACAGGAACAGCTGCCGCAGCACCGGCTTGAACTCGTACTTCGCGCCGACCATCGTGCCCGCCATCCGGCGGATCACGGATTCGGCCGCGCCATCAACCTCCGGCCGGCCGGTCGGGTAATCGGCCGCGAAGAAGCGGTACAGCTTTCGCGCCATGAACCGCGAGCACTCGGGCTGCTTGAGGATCGCCCGGACGAAACCGTCGCCGTCGAGGTTCCCCTTCTCCCCGAGGATCGTCTTGCTCTCGTCGTCGTGGTTGTTCCGCTGAAACACGAACCGGTCATCCTCAAACGTATACCCGGTGAGCGCCCTTGCGCCCTCCTTGATGTCCTTCTCGGTGTAGTTGCCCACCCCGAGGCTGAACAGCTCCATCAGCTCGCGAGCCAGGTTCTCGTTGGGCCGGCCCTTGCGCGAGTCGTTGTTGTCGAGATACGCGATCATCGCCGGGTCGCGGATGATCGCGAACATCAGCTCGCCGAAGTTCCCCACCGCATGCTTGCGGAAGAGGTTGTTCTGCACGAACATGTGATACGAGTCTTCAATCGTGCGGTACGACGTTGCAAAGTGCCCATGCCAGAACAGCGTCATCTTCTCTTCGAGCGGGCGCGGCGTTTCGATCATCCGCGTCAGCCACCACTGCTGCATCTTCCGTACCTGCCGGCGGTCGGTCTGCTCCGCGGTCTGGCGCGATGCGCGAAGCCGCGCCACCGCGGCCTCATCGCCCTGCCGCCGCGCCATCGCCAGTTCGCCCCGCTCCTCCGCGCTGTATGGCCGCATGATGTCGCGGTCGAACAGCGTGCCCTTGATCTCCTCTGCCGCGATGTCGTTGTAGTTCAGGAGGTAGTCGACTGACTTCTCCGGCCCCCACTGCGCAAGCGTCTGGATCTGCTGCGGCGTCCCGCCAAAGCCCGCGCGCCACAGCAAGTGCCGCGCCTGCTCGAAGCCGAAGTCCTTCGCCTTGATCGCGCTGAGCGAACTGCTGATCGGCTTGACGCGCCCCGCCGGTCGGCGCGGCGTTGCAGCGCCCGGGAGGGGGGAGGGGTCATCCAGAGCCGGCGCACTCGGCTCCGCCGCCGGCAGCGGGAGTGGGGGGGGTGGGGGGGGAGTGGCGGTGGTTTGACGTGCAAACAGGTGCCGCGGCATGGCGAAGCTCCGGAAGGTCGATACGCAAGTACAACGCCCGCGGGAACCCCGCAATTGCTCAAATCCCGCGGCAATCTGCTCCGCTCAATCGCGGCCGCACGCGCGCCTTCACCAGATTATCGAGCCATCGCCCCTCAGGCTGCAGGAACCCGCGGCGAATCGGCCGAAACGCCCGCCCTGCGGAGCGTCCAGCGCGACCACACAAACGCCAAAGCCGCCAGAGAGATCAAGATTGCCCCGTTGGCCTGGTGCGATGTGCGGACCAGCGCTTCCAGCGGGCTCGCGGAAGTCCGCTCCGCCCCGCCCACAAAGAACGCCGCCCACCCCAGCGCAAACTGCAAACCCACGACCACCACCAGCCCGATACCGATCCGCCTCAGCGTGCAGGCCAAAGCGGGAACACCCGCCGCGGGCCCGGCCGGCGCATCTTCGCCCTCGGCTCGCCGCGTGAGGCTGATGGCCACAATCCCCGCCACGATCGCAAGAATGAGCACAACCACCGCAAAGCCGGCGTGCGTCCACAACGCGTGGCTGCTCCGCATGTGCCGGTACATCGCCCCGAAGATCAGTTGCAGGATCAGAGCGTGTGTCAGCCCGGCGGAAAAGACCTTGAATCGCCGGATCGATCCGTGCGCCGGCACTTTCGCCGCGGAGATGAACAGCGGGCTCAGCACCGCCGCCAGCCCCACGACCACGCCAAACACCAGTTGCGCCAGAACGCCGTGAAGCATCGCGAGCAGCCGGTTGTCCTCCGCAGCCACTTCCGAACCCGCCAGCACACGCCACCCTCCCAGCATTCCTTGGGCAATCACCAGCGTCAGGGCCACCCCCGCCACGACCTTCACCCACCGGCGAGCCTCTGTTGCGATGACCCAGGCTGTTAACACCAGGGTCATCAGCCCCACCAGCGAGCCAAACAGCCGGTGCGAGTGCTCCAGAAACAGCCCCGAGTCAGATCGCGGCCCCAGCGGATACAGGAACATGTTGGTCCCATAAGTGTTCGGCCAGTCCGGGACGGCCATGCCCGAGTCGGTGCTCGTCACCAGCCCGCCAACCACCAAAAGAGGGGTGATGCCGACCGCGACCACCACTCCAAGCTGCGCAAGTGGTCGGGTTTCACCCTGATGTGGGCGAGGAAGAGCTTTCGCAAGCAGACTCCCGACCAGGCCGATTGTTGCTCCCAAAAGCAGGAAACCGGGAACGATGAGCGCGATCGGTGGCAGTGTGCCGCGCATCCCGCCCGGAGCCGGCCCGCTGCTCACCTCCGGCACGATCTTCGACCCCAGCACCAGCAGGCTCACCAGTGCGCACATGACCCCGCCCATCGCGCCGACCAGCATGGTGCGACTGCCGCCGGCCCACGCGACAGCTACCGCGGCGGCCAAAAGCCACGCGGCGAGCACGACCGGAAGACTCGCCTGTTCACTCATCCCGACCCACGGCA
>JBBRUT010000007.1:0-55258 GCA_038247555.1 Phycisphaerales bacterium
GACCCCGCCCGATGAGCCCGCGATCCGGCGGGCCTTGCTCGACCTCGACGCCGCCGTGCTGCGCCTCTACGACCTGCCGCCCGCGCTCGAACGCCAACTCCTCACCATCTTCGACGGCGTGGACCGCCCCGGCGTGGGCTGCACGTTCCGCGGCTACCCCCCCGGCTGGTCGAGCCGCCCCGCCGCAACGTCGCTCGAACTGCCGCAGGACGACCGGCCCATCTGGGAGCGCATCGCCGACCTCGCGGAGCGACTCCCGCAGGAACTGGTCGCGCAGTTGCCCACCGACGGCGCGTCGCAACTCGATCACTACCTGTACGGAGCACCCAAGACCACCCGATGAGCCGCGTCTTTGCCGATGCCTGCTACTGGATAGCGCTCATCAACCGCGACGATGAGCTGCGCGACTCCGCGCTCGCCGAACAGACGACGACAAAGGGCGCGGCGGTATACACGACCGATGAGGTGCTCGGCGAGGTGCTCAACTACTTCAGCAAGCACGGGCCCGACTGGCGCGGGCTTGCGACCAACCTCGTCGAAGGCATCCGCAAGGATTCCCGAGTCGTTGTTGACGAGCAATCCCGGGGCACCTTCGACAGCGCACTCGTTCTCTACAAGGACCGGAAGGACAAGTGCTACAGCCTCGTCGATTGCGTCTCGTTCCTCGCGATGACGCACCACGGCATCACCCACGCACTGACGAACGACCGGCACTTTGTGCAGGCTGGGTTTGTCGCGATCCTCCGCGCTCAAGCCAAGTAAGCAGGTTTGCATTCGTTACGCCGGGGCTGCCGCCCCCGGCACCCCCGCTCAAGGCACTCGGAACGCACGACCAGCGCGGCGGGCAGTATTCCTCTTCGCGGGTGAGGTGCCGGAGAGGGCGGGCGTTGACACGCCCCGCGCGTGTTCACCCATCGCGCGCGACAGCGAGCCGCCGCTTTGCGCAGGGGGGGGTTGACGCCGCGGCCCCATACATGGCACACTGCGGCATGGACCACGCCCACCAGACCGCCGAGTTCTTTGTCCGCCTTCCTTCGGGCCAGCGGTTCGGCCCCGCCGCGATGGGTGTTCTGGAGCAGTGGGCGCGCGAGGGTCGCATCCCGAATACCGCGCAGATCGAGCCGGCGGACGCTTTGGCCCCGGCCCGCCCCCCCCGCTCGGTGCTCAGCGAGCCGGGATTGATGGCGATCCTCGGTGCGCCGCCGACCGTCGCGGGCAGTCTCACGATGCCCGAGAGTCAGGACAGTGGCATTTCCACACTGATTCCGTACAAGAACGGGTATGCGCTCGCGGCCTACTACGTCAGCGTGGCGAGTTTGATCCCGGGTTTGGGGCTGCTGGCGGGGCCGATCGCGTTTGGCCTCGGGATCGCGGGTGTGCGGCATTACAAGCGCGAGCCGAAGGTGAAAGGCCTCGCCCACGCCTGGGTAGGGATCGTACTGGGATTTCTCACCTTTGGTGTCCATGTGGCGCTGATCGTCGCGGTGATTGTGTCGGCGATGGGCAAATGATGTGTGGGAAAGCCCCGCTCGGAGAGCTAGGCCACCACGGATGGAAGCCGCTTGCCCGGCGTTCCCGCCCCGCTACACTCTCGACCCATCGCTCCGGACCCCATCGGGGGCGGCGTTGGCAGAAATCCTGAACCGTCAGCACCACCAAATCCCGCGGCACGCCTTGGCCGGCGTCCGCTCACCTCGCAAAGTCGCGGGGGGGAAGGTGGGAGGTGGAGAACAAAATGGCCAAGAAAGAAATCACGAAAGTCTTCAAGGTTCAGGCCCCCGGTGGCAAGGCGACCCCTGCGCCCCCGCTTGGCCCGATCCTTGGTGGTGCGGGTGTCAATCCCGGCCAGTTCATCCAGAAGTTCAACGCCGAGACCGCGAAGTTCAACGGCAAGATCGTTGTGGCCGTGGTCACTGCGTATTCGGACCGCTCCTTCACGTTCGAGCTCAAGTCTTCTCCGGCGGCGGAGTTGATCAAGGAAGCCGCGAAGATCGAGAAGGGCGCGGGCACGCCGAACAAGGACAAGGTCGGCAAGATCACCAAGTCGCAGGTGAAGAAGATCGCGGAAGAGAAGTTCCCGGATCTGAGCGCGGCGACGATCGAGGCCGCGATGCGAACGGTTGAGGGTACCTGCCGCCAGATGGGCGTCACAGTGGTGGAGGGCTAAAAACCATGGCAATCAAGCTTTCAAAGCGCCACAAGGCGAACATCGAACTGGCCCCGACGGAAGCGCTCGATATGGCGGGCGCGTGCGAGGCCGTGAAGAAGTTCAAGGGTCCGAAGTTCGACCAGACCATCAACGTGGTCATGCACCTGGGAATCGATGCGACGCAGGCCGATCAGGCGATTCGCGGCTCGGTCTCGCTGCCCAAGGGCATCGGCAAGGCCAAGCGCGTCATCGCGTTCTGCCGCGAGGATCAGGTCAAGGGCGCCCGTGAGAACGGTGCGATCGAGGCTGGTGCCGATGACCTTGTCGCCAAGGTCGAGGGCGGCTGGATGGACTTTGACGTCGCGGTCGCGTCGCCGGACATGATGCGAGTCGTATCCAAGCTGGGAAAGTTGCTGGGCCCCAAGGGCCTGATGCCGTCTCCCAAGAGCGGCACCGTGACCCAGGATGTCCCCAAGGCGGTCAAGGAATACGCCGCGGGCAAGGTCGAGTATCGCAACGACAAGGCGGGCAATGTTCACGCGGTGATCGGGAAGATGAGTTTCTCGTCCGCGGACCTTGCGGCGAACCTTGAGCACTTCGTGCAGCACATTGAGCGTTCCCGCCCGAACACCGCCAAGGGCGTCTTCATCAAGAAGTGTGTCATCAGCGGATGCATGACCCCCGGCGTTCCGGTCAAGATCGTGTCCGCCGCGGTTGAGGTCTAAAAACCGGAACGGGAGTTGATTCATGTCCAAGACCATCAAGTCGCTGATCCTCAGCGAATATCGCGAAAGGCTGGAGGGGTGCGACAATGCGACCCTGATCAGCATTCGCGGCGTGTCGAGCAACGACACCAACAAGATTCGTCAGAAGCTGCGTGGGAAGAAGATCGAGATTTCGGTCGTTCGGAACGCGCTGGTGCGAAAGGCGTTTGAGGGCACCGGGCTTTCGGGCCTGGAGCCGCTGCTCAAGGGCGCGACGGCGATGGCGTACGGTGGCGAGTCCGTTGTGCACGTCGCCCGCGAGATCGTCGCCCTGATGGCGGAGTTCCCGTCGATCGAGCTCAAGGGCGCGATCCTCGATGGGACGCTGTTTACGGGCAAGGCCGGAGTGAAGGAGCTTTCGGGCTTCCCGACACGCGAAGAAGCTTTGAGCCAGACGGTCACCCTGATCCTCGCGCCGGCCGGCAAGCTGGTGTCGCAGACCAAGGGCCCGGGCGCAGCGCTGGCAAGCATCATCAAGAGCATCGAAGAGAAGCTGGAAAAGGGCGAAACCCTCGCCCGCAAGGCCGGCTGATATACCACGAATCTACGCCCGACTGGCCCCTCGGGGTTAAACGCCGGAACAGGTCCGGCGCCTCTCGGACGAGAATGCAGAAACCAGAAGGATTGAACCATGTCGACGATTCAGGAACTCGGTGACAAGCTCGCGGCCCTTTCCCTCAAGGATGCGGTCGAGCTGGGCAAGTATCTCAAGGACACCTACGGCATCGAGCCCGCCGCGGGCGGCGCGGTGATGATGGCTGCTCCGGGCGCTGGCGCGGCCAAGGTCGAGGAAAAGACCTCTTTTGACGTCGTCCTCAAGGCCGTTGACGCGACCAGGAAGATCGCGGTCATCAAGGTCGTTCGCGAGCTGACCGGTCTGGGTCTGGCCGAGGCGAAAGCCTTTGCCGACAATCCCGGCAAAGCTGTCAAGCAGGGCGTCACCAAGGAAGAGGCGGACAAGATTTCGAAGCAGCTCACCGAGGCCGGCGGCACCGTCGAACTCACCTGAGTTGGTTACGGTCGGACAGATTGAAGCAGGCCCCCCGGGGCTCATCCCGGGGGGGCTTTTTCGTCCTGCACCGATCGCCTCCCCTGGCTTGGGGATGGATTGGTGGGTCCGGCTTGCTTTCATGTCGGTGTTCGTCCTATAGTTGTTGATTGCGGGCAAGCAGCAGCGGGTACACAGCGCTTTGAATAGAGCGGCATAAAGAAATTTCAAGAAACGGCTCCGCCGGAGCTGTTGGCTATACCAACGATCGCGAGGTCATCGATGGCAGCGACCAACGTGCGCGACTTTTCCAAGCGCGGTGATGCGGCTCCTGTCCCTGTCCTCACAAAGGTACAGACGGACGCTTACGAGCGATTCCTGCAGCAGCACAAATCGTCCCAGGATCGGGACACGCAGATGGGCCTTGAGGCTCTGCTGCGCGAAGTCTTCCCGATCGAGAGCTACGACGGGACGATGAAGCTCGACTATTTGTACTACGCACTTGAGGAGCCGCGCTATACGCCGGACGAGTGCCGCGAGCTGCGTCTGACGTACGGCCTGCCCTTCCGGGTGGCTGTCCGCATGTCCCGAGAGGGGCACCCGGATATGGCCGAGGAGGAAATTTACCTCGGCGAGTTCCCGATCATGATGGGCGGCGGCGAGTTCATCGTGAACGGAGCCGAGCGCGTCATTGTCAGCCAGTTGCACCGTTCCCCGGGCGTGGATTTTTCCATCGTCTCGGCCGAGGGTGACCGTCCGCTCCACTCCACCCGCATCATCCCCGAGCGCGGCTCGTGGATCGAGCTGGAAGTGACGAAGAAGGACGTTCTGGCGATGCGGATCGACCAGAGCACCAAGCTCGCGGCGACGACGTTCCTGCGATGCCTGGATGAGTCGATCGCGAGCACGGACGCGATCCTCGGGCTGTTCTATGAAGTGAACGAGATCGCCGCGGAGAAGGTGCGTCCGGAGCACTGGGCCGCGGCGAGCATCATCGACACCGAGACGGGCGAGGAGCTCGTGCACGTCGGTCGTCAGATCGGCGAGGAGGCCGCGGAGAAGATCGTCGCGTCGAGCCTGAAGAAGGTCCGCGTCATCCAGAACCCGCAGGACCCTCTCATCCTCAACACGGTGGCCGAAGAGCGGCTTGATCTGTTCGACGCGGAGAACGACTACGAGCGTGCGCTGCTGAAGATCTACTCGAAGCTGCGTCCGGGCAACCCGCCGCAGGTCGACAAGGCCAAGCAGTTGTTCTTCGAGAAGTTCTACGATGAGACCCGCTACCGCCTGGGCCGCGTCGGCCGCTTCCGCATCAACCGGAAGTTCAACCTGAACGTGCCCGAGGATGCGATGTTCATTCGTGCTGAGGACTTCCTGAAGGTCATCACGTACGTGCTTGATCTGCGGTCCAAGCGCATCGACCCGAAGACCAGCCGCCCCGCGGCCCAGGTCGACGATATCGACCACCTGGGCAACCGCCGTCTGCGGACGCTGGATGAGCTGGCTGTCGAGGAGCTGCGCAAGGGCTTCCTGAAGCTTCGCCGGACGGTCCAGGAGCGGATGAGCGTCAAGGACCCGGATGAGATCGCCAAGATCGCGGACCTGGTGAACTCCAAGAGCATCAGCAGCGCAATCGATTTCTTCTTCGGGCGCAGCGAGCTTTCGCAGGTCGTCGACCAGACGAATCCGCTCTCGAGCCTCGTGCACGAGCGCCGGCTGTCGGCGCTCGGGCCGGGCGGTCTGAACCGCAAGCGTGCGGGCTTTGAAGTCCGCGACGTGCACATCTCCCACTATGGGCGCATCTGCCCCATCGAGACGCCCGAAGGCACGAACATCGGTCTGATCTCGTCGCTGGGCATTTACGCCAGCGTTGACGAGTACGGATTCATCCGGACTCCGTACCGCGTGGTCAAGGACGGCAAGGCGACGGGCAAGATCGTTGATCTGCGTGCGGATGAAGAGATCAAGGCGATCCTCGCGCCGGCCGACACGATCGACAAGGATGGCAAGCTCAAGAAGGGCGCGATCCTTGCCCGCGTCGACGGCGAACTGACCGAGATCGATTCCAACGAGGTCGAGTTCCTGGATATCGCGCCCAAGCAGATCGTGGGCGTGTCGGCGGCGTTGATTCCGTTCCTGGAGCACGACGACGCGAACCGCGCACTCATGGGTTCGAACATGCAGCGGCAGGCTGTGCCGCTGATCCGCATCGATCCGCCCATCATCGCGACGGGCATGGAAAAGGATGTCGGCCTGAACTCGGGCATGATCGTCAAGGCGAAGAACGCCGGCACGGTCACGAATGTGGACTCGCAGCGCATCATCATCGACAACTCCGATGAGTATGTGCTTCGCAAGTTCGCGGGCCTGAACGAGCGGACATGCCTGAACCAGAAGCCTCTGGTGAAGCCGGGGCAGAAGGTGATCAAGGGCCAGATTCTCGCCGACGGCCCCAGCACCCGGATGGGTGAGCTGGCGATCGGCAAGAACATCATGGTCGCGTTCAATACCTATGACGGGTCGAACTTCGAGGATGCGATCGTCATCAACGAGCGTCTGGTGAAGGACGATGTCTTCGCCAGCATTCACATCGACAGCTTCGATGTTGAGATCCGCGAGACGAAGCTGGGGCGCGAGGAGTTCACCCGCGACATCCCGAACGTCTCCGAGAAGATGCTTCGGAACCTGGATGAGCAGGGCATCATCCGCATCGGCGCGCGTGTCGGTCCTGGCGACATCCTTGTGGGCAAGGTGAGCCCCAAGAGCAAGAGCGAGCTGACGCCGGAAGAGAAGCTGCTGCACGCGATCTTCGGCCGCGCAGGCGAGGATGTGAAGAACGATTCGCTGGAAGTGCCGGCGGGTGTCGAGGGCATTGTGATCGGGGCCAAGCGGTTCAGCCGCCGGATGCACCTGACCGCCGACCAGAAGAAGCGGCTGCAGACAGACATCGATGCCTACAGCAAGGACATGGACGAGAAGGCCGTCGGCTTGTTCAAGCAGATGGTCAACGCGGTCAACGAAGTCATCGGCACGCCGATGATCGATCCCAGCACCCGTCAGAAGGTCGGCGCCAGCGACATCGCCGAGGTCATTCTGGAGCAGATCCAGAACTTTGACATGAAGTGGATCAAGGGCTCCAAGGAAATCCGCGAGCAGGCCGAGATCACGTACCGGCAGTTCTGGCCGCGTATCGAGGCGAATCGGAAAGAGAAGGACCGCAAGGTCGGGCACATGAAGCGCGGCGACGAGCTGCCCAGCGGTGTGCTCGAGATGGTGAAGGTCTACATCGCCACCAAGCGTCAGCTCTCGGTGGGTGACAAGATGGCCGGTCGCCACGGGAACAAGGGCGTGATCGCCCGCATCGTTCCTGAAGAGGACATGCCGTTCATGGAGGACGGCACGGCGGTCGACTTCCTGCTGAACCCGCTGGGCGTGCCCAGCCGCATGAACGTGGGCCAGATCCTCGAGACACACCTTGGCTGGGCCGCGCATGTGCTGGGCTTCCAGGGCGTGACACCAGTCTTTGACGGTGCATCGGAGGATGAGGTGCACAATGCGGTCGCCGAGGCCAACGAGCATGTCGCCGGGAAGCTGGCGAACTATGAGAAGACGGGCACCTGGCCCCACCCGCGCGAGCTGCTTGCGCGGATGCCCCGGGGTGGCAAGGTGCAGTTGTATGACGGCCGCACGGGCGAGCCGTTCACTCAGCGGACCACAGTGGGCTTCATGTACATCCTGAAGCTTCACCACCTCATCGACGACAAGATCCACGCCCGCGCAACGGGTCCCTACTCCCTGATCACGCAGCAGCCCCTTGGCGGCAAGGCCCGCACCGGTGGTCAGCGGTTTGGTGAGATGGAAGTGTGGGCGCTTGAGGCGTACGGCGCCTCGTACATCCTGCAGGAACTCCTCACCGTCAAGTCGGACGATGTGGAAGGCCGGACCAAGATCTACGAGAGCATGGTCAAGGGCACGAACAAGCTCGAGGCCGGCATGCCGGTGGCGTTCGACGTTCTGTGCAACGAGATCAAGGGCCTGGGCATGAACATCACGCTTGAGAAGTCCGCGACCGACGGCGGCAGCCTGCTCTAAAAGCAGGTGCGGAACTGGCGACTGATCGCACTACCGAGATCGACAGAATCGTTTCCTGAAAATCGACCCCACGTACGCACCGGGCCACGCCTCTGAACCCCGGCCCCTGGAGCGACCACCGTGATGACCGAGAACGTGTACGACCGGATCAATGACTACAGCGCCGTGAAGATCACGCTGGCGTCGCCCAACGACATCCGCTCATGGTCCTACGGCGAGGTCAAGAAGCCCGAGACTATCAACTACCGCACGTACCGGCCCGAGAAGGACGGTCTGTTCTGCGAGCGCATCTTCGGGCCGGAGCGCGACTATGAGTGCGCCTGCGGCAAGTACAAGGGCACGAAGTACAAGGGCATCATCTGCGATCGCTGCGGCGTGAAGGTGACCCATTCGCGCGTGCGGCGCAAGCGGATGGGCCACATCAACCTGGCCGCGCCGATCGTCCACATCTGGTTCTTCAAGGCGATGCCGAGCCGGCTTGGCAACCTGCTGGCGATGAAGACCAGTGACCTTGAGAAGATCATCTACTTCCAGGACTACGTGGTCGTCGATCCGGGCGACACGGAGCTGACCTTCAAGCAGGTGCTGACCGAGGACGAGTTCCGTCAGGCGTACGAGAAGTACGGCAGTGCGTTCAAGGCGACGATGGGCGCCGACGCGGCCCGCGAGCTTCTCGAGCGGACCGATCTGGACAAGCTGGCGGGGGAGCTGCGCGAAGAGCTGAAGAACACCCGCAGCAAGCAGAAGATCAAGGACCTGGCCAAGCGTCTGAAGATCGTCGAGCAGATCCGCGGCTCGGAGAACGACCCGACGTGGCTGGTGATGGACGTGATCCCGGTGATTCCGCCGGACCTGCGTCCGCTGGTTCTGCTGGAGAGCGGAAACTTTGCGACGAGCGATCTCAACGATCTCTACCGCCGCATCATCAACCGCAACAACCGCCTTAAGAAGCTGATGGACCTCAACGCGCCCGAGGTCATCATCCGCAACGAGAAGCGGATGCTGCAGCAGGCGGTCGATGCGCTCTTTGACAACAACCGCTGCCGCCGGCCTGTGCTGGGTTCGAGCAATCGCCCGCTCAAGTCGCTGACAGATATGATCAAGGGCAAGCAGGGCCGCTTCCGCGAGAACCTGCTGGGCAAGCGCGTCGACTACTCCGCGCGTTCGGTCATCGTCGTCGGCCCCGAGCTCAAGCTCTGGCAGTGCGGCCTGCCGAAGAAGATCGCCCTCGAGCTCTACCAGCCGTTCATCATCCGCAAGCTCAAGGAGCACGGTCTTGCGGACACGATCAAGTCCGCCAAGCGCATGCTGGAGCGTCGCGATGCGGAGGTGTGGGACATCCTCGAAGAGGTGATCTATCAGCACCCGGTGCTGCTGAACCGCGCCCCCACACTCCACCGAATGGGTATCCAGGCGTTCGAGCCGGTGCTTGTCGAGGGCAACGCGATCCGTCTGCACCCGCTGGTGTGCACGGGCTTCAACGCCGACTTCGACGGTGACCAGATGGCCGTCCATCTGCCCCTGTCGATCGAAGCGCAGACCGAGGCGCACGTGCTCATGATGAGCGTGCACAACATCTTCGGACCGGCCAACGGCAAGCCGATGATCTCGCCCAGCCAGGACATCGTGATGGGTGTGTACTTCATCACGGTGATGCCGCCCGACGACCGGCCGCAGGTTAATCAGCGGCGGTTCAAGGACCGCGCTGAGGCGCTGCTCGCCTATGACCAGGGCAAGATCTCGATCCACGAGAAGGTGATCGTCCGTCTCGAAGGCTTCACCCACGTGGTCGACGGGCAGACCGAGCAGCCCAAGCCGATGGCCGCGGGCAACCGCATCACCACGACCGCGGGGCGCCTGCTGTTCTCCGAGATCCTCGAAGTCGGCATGCCTTTCTACAACTGCGCCCTGGGCAAGAAGGGGTGCGCACGCGTCATCGACGATGCGTATCTGTATTCCGGTCGCCCCGCGACGATCGACCTGCTCGACCGTCTTAAGGAGATCGGCTTCAAGCAGTCCACGGTGGCGGGTCTGTCGTTCGGTCTGACGGATCTGCGCATCCCCGCTGATAAGCAGAAGCTCATCGACGAGTCGCAGAAGAAGGTCGACCGCGTTGAGAAGAACTTCGAGCGCGGCCTGATCACCGAGCGTGAACGCTACAACCAGCTCTTGGACATCTGGTCGCACTGCCGCGAAGAGGTGACCAAGAAGCTGGTCGAGACGCTGAAGAACGACCGCCGCGACGAGAACGGCAACGAGGTTTCGATCGAGAACAAGGCGGGCACGAGCTACCTCAACCCCGTGTACCTCATGTCGGACTCGGGCGCCCGCGGCAACGTCAGCCAGCTGATGCAGCTTGCCGGGATGCGTGGCCTCATGGCCAAGCCGAGCGGCGAGATCATCGAGACGCCGATCCGCGCGAACTTCCGCGAGGGTCTGCACATCCTCGAGTACTTCTCTTCGACGCACGGCGCGAGAAAGGGCCTGGCCGATACCGCGCTCAAGACGGCGGACTCGGGATACCTCACCCGCAAGCTGTGCGATGTGGCGCAGTCGGTGATCATCTCGGAGTACGACTGCAGCTCGAAGCGCGGCATCATCAAGCGTGCCATCTACAAGGGCGAGAAGATCGATGTGCCCCTGCGTGAGCAGGTCGTCGGCCGCGTCAGCCGCAACAACGTCGTCAATCCCGTCACCGATCAGGTCATTGTCCGCGAGAACGAGATGATCTCGGTCGAGGCGGCCAAGAAGATCGAGGACCTCGGGATCGATTCGGTCATGGTCCGTTCGCCGCTGACCAGCGAGAGCCGTACGGGCTGCTCGGTGCTGGATTACGGCATGGACATGTCGACCGGCAAGCTTGTCGAGCCGGGCATGGCCGTGGGCATCATCGCCGCGCAGTCGATCGGCGAGCCGGGCACGCAGCTGACGATGCGTACGTTCCACACCGGCGGCATCGGCAGCCGTGAGATCCTTGAGACCGAGATCCGCTGCTCCACGGGCGGCAAGGTCGAGCTGCGGGACTGCAACGAAGTCCCGGGCAAGGATGATGACGGCAACGACATCATGGTGTCGCTCAAGCGCAACGGCGAGATCGCGATCCTCGATCCCAAGGGGCGCGAAGTCGAGAAGCAGAAGGTGCCGTACGGAGCTTCGATCCTGGTGAAATCCGGTGATGAAGTGAAGCGCGGCCAGCAGCTTGTGAAGTGGGATCCGCACCGCCTGCCCATCCTGGCCGAGAAGGAGGGCATCGTCCGCTACGTCGACATCGAGGTCGGCGAGACGGTTCGCGAGGAGGATGCGGGTCAGGGCCGCAGGGCGCTGGTGATGATCGAGCACAAGGGCGAGAAGCACCCGCAGATCACCATCGTCGACGCTCAGGGTAACATCCTCGACTTCCACTACCTGCCCGCAAAGGCGCGCATCGAAGTCGACGACGGTTCATCGATCAAGGCCGGGCAGATGCTCGCGCGTCAGCCGCGTTCCGCGGCGGGCTCGCAGGACATCGTCGGCGGTCTCCCCCGCGTCACCGAGATCTTCGAGGCCCGCAAGCCCAAGGATCCGGCGGTCATGGCGGAGATCTCCGGCCGCGTCGAGATTCACTCTGACAAGCGCAAGGGCAAGATGACGATCCGCGTCATCTCTGACTCGGGCATCGAGAAAGATCACCACGTCCCGACGGACAAGCACCTGCTTGTCCACGCGGGCGACTATGTGCAGGCCGGCGATCCGCTGACCGAAGGCCCCCTGGTTCCGCACGACATCCTGCGGATCAAGGGCGAGGAAGCACTCTGGACGTACATGTTGGACGAAGTCCAGAATGTGTACCGTGCCCAGGGCGTGTCGATCAACGACAAGCACATCGAGGTCATCGTCGCGCAGATGCTCCGCAAGGTGCGCGTCGAGAACCCCGGCGACACCGATCTGCTCCCGCACGATGTGGTTGATAAGTTTGAGTTCCGCCGCCGCAACGCACTGGTCGGCGAGATGATCCGCATCACCGACTCAGGCGGAACGGATATGCCCGTCGAGGCGCTGGTGACCAAGGCGGAGTATCGCGAAGCCAACGCGAAGTCGGAGGCCGCGGGCAAGGAGCCGGCGAAGGCCAAGAAGGCCCGACCCGCGACGGGCCGCACGCTGCTGCTGGGCATCACCAAGGCGTCGCTGCAGAGCGAGTCGTTCCTGTCGGGTGCATCGTTCCAGGAGACCACGAAGGTTCTTACTGAGGCTTCGCTCCGTGGCGCGATGGATTACCTCATCGGCCTGAAAGAGAACGTTCTCCTGGGCCACCTCATCCCTGCTGGCACCGGGTTCAAGGCGTATCAGGCCATCCGGCCCAAACTGCTGGGTCTGCCGGCGGGTGGTGATGTTGATGAAGAGGTTCGCATGATCGCCGAGGCGGCCCGCGCTGCCGAGGCGCTGGGTGCGGATCGTTCGGAAGCCCTGGGTGTGCCGAAGGTCGAGATTGCCGTGGGCGAACCCGCAGCGAACGCCATCAAGTAACACCGGGTGATGTTGATCGCTCTTCCAAGGGGCCGCCTACTCAGGCGGCCCTTTTTCATTGGCCCGGCCGCGGTCGATGATCCGGGCGGCCTCCGCCGGTGAGAGCACGGCGAAGCGGGTCTGCCCGGTTTCGAGCATCAGGCGGACGTAGGGCTCGCACGTCCCGCAGCCGGTGCAGCAGCCCGACCACCCGCGCAGCTTCTCGAAGTCGAAGTCCATCGCGCCGGCCAGGTCCTTGAGCGCGGCAAACTCGAGATCGTGGCAGACACATTTGGTTACGGGCAGATGCACGCAGGCCCCTCCTTTTTAGTCGGGGTCGTAGAGGGAGTTGTCGTCGGTCCCGCCGAACCAGCCGATGCGCTCAACCCGAGGATCGCCTGGGTAGAACCCGCTGGCCTGGGTGAAGGTCAGAGACTCGGGAGATACATGGCCATCAAGCCAGGCCACGCTCGCGCGGCCGCCGGATGAGCCGCGGCGGGAATGGCGGAAGTGGGTGCTGGGGTCGGGTCGCTGCCCCGGAAACTCGGGCCAGAATCGCGGTTCGACGAACGAGTATTCGAAGACTCCGGCGGGGCTGGAAGCATCCCGGAGCGCAGCGTCGGCGAACCCGGCGGTGCGAGCGGGATCATTGAATCGTGCGCGGGGCATCCCGGCAAGATCCGAGACAAGTGTCCATTCCCCGCCCGCGGCCCTGGCGCGAAGAGCGCCGACGAACGCGGTGTTGTAGCCATAGCCGCCGCAGCCACGCTCGAAGGAAGCGGAAGCGGCGGGTGCAGCCGGGTCTGCGAGAATCGCGAGAGTCGGCGCGAAGGTGGGACAGATGCGGAGGGCTCCGGCAGAGCCATCTCGCCCGAAATAGTCGCTGAGCGGTCCGCCATCGGAGGTGAACGCCGCAGCGTGGCTTGTGCGCGAACCGTACCAGCGCGTGAGGTTGGCGAGTCGGTCGGGCATGCCGGGCGCATATGCGTCCTTGAAGTCTGATGCGTACAGATCGTTTGCGAGCTGGAGTTGACGCGCGTTGGAAGCGCAGAGCGACTGGCGCGCGGATTCTCGTGAAGCGCCGATCGCCGGGAGCAGGATGCCGATGAGCAGCGCGATGAGACCAATGACGACCAGCAGCTCGATGAGCGTAAAGGCGCGTGCGGGAGTGGTCGTTGATGCATCGCTCATGTGGCGAACCAGAGACTGAGGAACGCAAAGATGTCCGGGACCCCAACGCCCGGAACACCATCAAGATCGGTGCGCTGGTCGTTGGCGAACCAGGCCGAGAGGAACGCGAAGATATCCGGTACACCGATGGTGCCGTTGTTGTCGAAGTCGGCGGGGTTGGGGGGGTTGGCAAGGGGGCGGACGATCGCGACGGCGTCGATCTCGGCGGACCACTCGCCCACGGGGCCGAGGAGGGCGCTGACGGGATTGGTGATGCGGATGAAGTCGATGCTCACCAGCGCGGCCGGAAGCCCTGTTGCCGCGTCGATGGCCCAGGCAATATCGAACGCGTCGCCGCCTCCTGAGCCCTGTGAGATGCCGACGATGGTGGGGTCATCGGGGTTTGTGTAGAAGTCGGCCGGCGCGATGTCGAAATCGTCGATCTGGTTGTCGCCTGTCAGGTCCCCAAGCAGGAGCGTCGGGGTGTGATCGGCGTATCCCCAGATGCCTTCGGTCAGGGCATCCAGGCCGTTGGGATTGACCAGCACGGCCGTTGCACCGAAGAGCGCGGCGGGCAGACGGTAAGCGGTCGTGCTCCAGACAAAGACGGGCGGAAGTGTGGGGGTACCGGGGGGAAGCCAAGACGGGAGCGCGGGCGGGTGCGTTGGGTCCGCCGCGTCGTTGTCCCACGTCACGGAATAAAGGCTTGCGGGGTACGGATCGGTGAGGTGTGAGCCGGGGATCAGGTACCACGCATCGTCGGCGAGGCCGTTGTTGTTGGCATCGTGTGAGACCTCAACGATCGCGCACTCGGCAAATCGGCGGTTGGGGTTGCCGGAGACATACGAGGCATTGCCGAAGATGATGAAATCCAGCCCCATCGGGTTGTTGGCCTTATTGAGGATGGGACGGTCGAACCCGAGGACGATGGAGCCCCCGAATCCTCCGAGCGTGACAACGCCGGTGTTGTCGGGGTTCACCGTGCCGCCGCCTGTCGGTGTGCCCAGTGCGCGGGAGGGATCGCTGTACTGCAAAGAGTTCACGAACTGCCCGGGTGCCGGCTGATAGCTGACGATACTCGTGGCGAACCAGGAGTCGCCGGCACGCGACACCGACATCGCGCTGAGCGAAGCGAGAGTTGCGGCGATGCGCCATGCTGTGGGCCTTGATCTCGCGCGCATCAGACCTGCCTCCGCCGCCGCGTGGCGACAATGCCTGAGAGTGCGAGCAGCGAGAACGCGGCCGGCGCGGGCACGGCGTAGCGATAGGCGATGCCATCGGCGAAGATCAGCACCTCGCCGGTGAACTCATTGAACTCCACGCCATAAAACGCGAGACCGCCGGCGGGTGAGAGGCGAAGCTCGGAGGAATCCGGAGCGAGCGGTCCGCCGCCGATCGCGGTGAGGATGGCCTCGTTGTCAACGACCGCGGCGTACCCGAAGTCGTTTGAGCCGGCGAAGAAGTCGCCGCCGCCGATGAGCATGTTGCCGCCGGAATCGAATCGTACCGGCGATGCGCTGAGGGCATCGGCGACGAGTGTGCCGGTGTCGAATCCGATGCTGAACGCGGCACCGGCAAGCGCGGCAAGATCGAATGCCCGGACGTTGCCGGTGGGCGCTCCGCCGTCAGTGGTATTGAAGCCGTCGCCCGTAAAGATGCGGCCGGAGTGGATCGCGATGCCGCCGGAACCACCGATGGCGTTGCTGACGACCTGTGTTGCGCTGAGATTCGTTGCATCCACGCGCCAGACGCCAGCGGTTGCGCCGAAGCCGGAGACGTACATGGTGGAGCCGTCGGCCCACGCGCCGTCAAAGTTCGGCGTGGCCGCGAAGGCCGTCGGGGAAGTGGACAAGGGGATCAGTGAGCCAGTCTCAACAAAGTGAACTCGGTTGAATGCGCCGTTGTCGCCAATCGCGAGGCGCGAGCCATCGGGGCTGACCGAGAGGAACGATGCGCCGAAGTTCCCGAAAGACCCGTTGAAGACTGATCCATCGATTCCGCCGGCCTGTGCATACGTGCCGGAGTTCACCGCGGTCTGCACGAGGACGCGACCGTCGGAGGCGATGCCGATCAATCGACCATCGGGCAGCACATCAACCGGGACAGGATTGAAGTCGCCGGGTGCGCCCGTGGGGAGGGCGAACGAGCCCACCAGGGAGTAGGGGGGAAGCGCACCGAATGCGGAACGCTGGGTTGAGAGCACCACGGCCGCGCCACCCGCCGCGAGAAGCGCGGCACGAGCAGAATAAGACTGCACCATCAAAGCACCTGCCTTCATCACTCCGAATCGCGCGGAGCGGTCCCGGGACCTTTGGGCCTTCGCGACGGGGGCGGGGAATTGCCGGGGTGGATGGCCGCGGGGAACTGCGCGGCGAAACACGGCCGGCGCCCCAATCGCGAGGGCGGGCACGAAACACGGCCCAGGGCAGGTCTTCCGGCTTCGGGGCTGTGCCGCTGACGGTGAGGTCAGCAGCGATTGAGCTCGGCCTTCCCATTCCCCGGTTAGCGGGAACAGTGGCAGTTTCGAGCCCGCGCAGCCCCGTTACGGCGGCGCGTCCGCGGCGGAATCGGAGGGTGCTTGCGCAACCCGCCTCACCGCACTTCCCTTTTCAGCCCGATCCGGCCAGCGCGAGGCCGGTCGGAGAGGGCACCATGGGCAGAGGCAGAGTACACAAACGCGGAGGTCAGTCAAGCTCCGAGGCATTGGAGCATCATTTGAGCCGCTTTGGCGCGGTGACTGAGCCGGTTCTTCACTTGATTCGCAAGTTCCGCGCCGGTGCAGTCATGCTTCGGCGCGATGAGGAAGAGGGGGTCGTAACCAAAGCCGTTGTTGCCTGCTGGCACCCGCGGCGGGATGCCGATCCGGCCTTCGAACGTGCCACGGGAGGTTGCGAGCACTTGCGCCGGTGAGGATGTGGAAGAGGGCTGGGCCAGCACCATCACGCACACGAATCGAGCGGCGCAGCGCTCGGGCGGCAAGCCTTTTAGCTCCCGTAGCACGCGCGCGTTGTTCGCGGCATCGCGCTCCGATCGGCTCATGCCGGTCTCGCGTCCGTCCGTGCAGTAGTGCGACGAGATGACTCCCGGCCGCGGCGTGCCATCGGCGAGCACAAGGGCGTCGATCTCGATGCCGGAGTCGTCGGCGAGGCAGGTTCGGCCGGTCTGCGCGGCATACGACAGCGCCTTGATGGTTGCGTTGGCCTCGAAGGTGTTGCCGGTTTCATCGGGCTCGCGCAGGCCGCCCGCGGGGATGCACTCCGGTGGGAGGTCATTGAGACCGATGACGGAGATATTGGCCGCGGCGAAGATTGCGCGAAGCTCATCGATCTTGTGCGGGTTGGCAGTGGCGAGGACGATGGGAGGCATGAAGGACGGTAGGAAGTCAGAACGCGAAGGTCGGAACTTCAATCCGCCGACGTGTTACAGCCGTCGGTGCGTGCCAGCGAATGTCGCCGTACCGGTCGATCCCACTTCCCACTTCTGCCATACCATGCCGCATGAGCTCTGATCCGATCCGCGCACTCGGTCTGACGGACGATCCGCGATTTGTCGCGCCCTCGCGCATTGCGGCAAAGTCTCCCGGCGTTCATGATGGCCTCATCGTTTCCGAGAACCCTGCCACCGGGGAGATTCTCGGTGGAGTCCGCCTTGACGATTCCGCCGCGCTGGAGCGCGCGATTGGCGAGTCGGTGGATGCGTTCAGGAAGTGGCGCGAAGTGCCAGCCCCCGTCCGCGGCCAGCTTGTGCGAGAGCTGGGAGAGGAGTTTCGGCGTGTCAAGGAGCCGCTGGGTGAGCTTGTCAGCCTGGAGATGGGCAAGATCCGGGCCGAAGGCCTGGGTGAAGTGCAGGAGACCATCGACATAGCGGACTTTGCGGTGGGGCTGTCGCGGCAGTTGCCGGGGCAGGTCTTTCCGAGCGAGCGCGCCGGCCACCGAATGTTTGAGCAGTGGCTGCCACTCGGGCCGGTCGGTGTGATCACGGCGTTCAACTTTCCCAATGCTGTGTGGGGCTGGAATGCGATGCTGGCCGCGGTCTGCGGCGATTCGACGATCTGGAAGCCGAGCCTGTTCACGCCGATCATCGCGGTTGCTACGAACGCCGTCGCGGAGCGTGTCGCGAAGAAGCTCGGGCACCCAGGGATCTTTAAGCTCATCGTCGGAACAGATGATGCCGTCGGCAAGCCGATGGTTGCCGATCGCCGGTTGTCGCTGATCTCGGCGACCGGCTCATGCCGCATGGGCCGGGCGGTGGGTCAGGTCGTCGCAGCGCGGCTCGGCCGGTCGCTACTGGAGCTTGGCGGGAACAACGCTGTGATCGTGCACTCGGATGCTGACCAGGAGCTCGCTCTGCGTTCGACGGTGTTCGGCGCGGTGGGCACGGCGGGGCAGCGATGCACCACGACGCGCCGACTGCTGCTGCATGAATCGATTGCGGAAAAGTTCGTCGAACGGTTGACCGCTGCGTACAAGCAGGTGGCGACCCGCATCGGCGACCCCCTCAAGGAAGGCACGCTGATCGGGCCGCTCGCCAACGCGGCGGCCGTGGAAGGCTATCTCGCGGCTGTGAAGGCCGCCAAGGAGCAGGGGGGTATGGTACTGTTCGGCGGCGAGCGGGCCTCGCCCGCCGGGCTGAGTGGCCATTTCGTCCAGCCGACGCTGATCCGCGCCCCAAAGGGGAACAAGCTGCCGATCGCGCTCGAGGAGACCTTTGCGCCCATTCTGTACGTGTTCACGTACAAGGACCTCGATCAGGCGATGGCGATGCACAACGGCGTCGATCAGGGCCTTTCGTCGGCGATTTTTACAGAGTCCATCCGCGCCAGCGAACGGTTCCTCTCGCCCACGGGCTCGGGGAGTGATTGCGGCATCGCGAATGTCAACGCCGGGACCAGCGGCGCGGAGATTGGCGGCGCGTTCGGCGGCGAGAAGGACACGGGCGGCGGGCGCGAATCCGGCTCGGATTCGTGGAAGGCGTACATGCGGCGGCAGACAACGACCATAAACTACGGCGGGAAGTTCGAGCTTGCACAGGGGATTCGCTTTGAGTAGCCGACCCAGAACCGCAGATCCGCTTGTCGATACTGTCATCGCCGAGATCACCTCGGGGATGATCGTGGGCCTTGGCACCGGCCGCACCGCGTCGCGAGCGATCGTGGCGCTGGCCGAGCGCGTGAAGGAAGAGAAGCTCGACATCCGCTGCGTGCCGACGAGTCACATCACCGAAACGCTCGCGCGGTCGCAGAGCCTTCCGCTGGTCGACTTTGCGATGGAAGAGGAAGTCGACTTTCTCTTCGACGGCGCCGATGAGGTCGATCCCATGCTGCGGATGATCAAGGGCGCGGGCGGTGCGATGACACGCGAGCGGATCGTGGCCTATGCAGCGAAGCGCCGCGTGTACATGGTGCAGGAGAACAAGATGGTCCACCGGCTGGGCGAGCGTGCGACGCTCCCCGTCGCGGTGCTGGCCTTTGGTCTTGCAAGCACCCGCGCAAGCCTGCGACGGCTCGGGCTGAATGGCGTGGTCCGGCGCACGCTCGATGGGCACCTGTTCCTGACCGACAACGGCTCGCTCATCATCGACGTCACGTTGTCAGACGGTCGCGACCTTGACGAGCTGGCCGCGGAAATTAACGACATCCCCGGGGTGCTGGATCACGGCCTGTTTCTCGATGAAGCCGATGAGGTGCTCCTCGAGACCAAGAGCGGCACGATCGAGCGTCTGACCCGCCCGCCGGCGGAATGAGCCGAGCCTCACTCCATCGACACAAACGGGAGGCGTGAAAGCACCGTTCTCGCGGCGAGGCGTGTTTCCGATGCCAACCCTTCCGCTTCGGTGCGCATCGGCGCGGCAACCGAGGCCATGAGCCGCGATGAGCCGGCGGGCCGAAGGTCATCAAACGCGCGGGCGAGCACCACCACCGGCCGGTCGGCCTCGTGCGTTGTGATCTCGCGGAGAGGTTCGGATGGCTCGTTGATGCTCTCGGGAAGTGCCTCGGCGAGCATGTGATCCGCGGGAGAGGAACGCCAGGCGAGGGCGCCTGCAAGAACGCCGAGCCCGCCAGCGATGATCGCGACCGACGCAGCCGCGGCCAACGGCCGCCACCAGCCCATCGAAGACCATGACGCTTGCGAGTCTTGCGTTGCGCTGCGTGACGGAGCGGCATCCAGGGATGCCATCACGCGGTCGTGCAGGCCCTCGGGGGCTTGCACCCAAGGCGCGGCATCAGGCGAGCGAAGGACCGCTTCCACACGCGCCACATTGTTCTTCGTGTTTCCCACGGCACTCATCGTACACCATCCTTCTCGTTGCTTTGCATCGTGGTCAGTTCCGCGGCCAATGTCCGCCTCGCCCGAAAGAGCATCACGCGAATGTTGACCCGGCTCTTGCCCAGCACGCGGGCAATTTCGGGAACGCCGAGGTCCTCGGCATATCGCAGCCAGACCGCGGAGCGCTGGTCATGGGGCAGAATCTCATCTGCCGCCTGCCACAGACGAACCGCCAGATCGCTCGGGCCGGGGCCAGGACTCGCCGAAGGAGCCGCAGGCTCGGCGATGAGCGTGCCGGAGACCGGCAGCCGCTTGGTGCGAGCACGCGTGGCGGCAAGATGAGTTCCGATGGTGTAGAGCCAGGTCGAGAACCGCATGCCGGTCTTGTAGGTGGCGATCTTGGTCCAAGCGCGGATGAACGTGTCCTGGGTCAAGTCCTCCGCGTCGGCATCGCACGGGGCGCGACGCCGCAGAAAGTTGAACAAGCGGTTGGAGTATCGAGTGACCAGGAGCGAGTACGCGTCATGTTCGCCCAGTTGTGAGCGGGCGGCGAGCTCTTCATCCGTAGGGATCCGCAACGCGCCGTCAGACGGTGAACGCAGCGCGCAGGATGGACCGGCAAGGCGCGGAACTGTGGCGGCCTGCGGCGAAGGTCTGGAAGCTGGAATGCCGAGCCTGCTCAGGGCCTGGTCTCCTTCTGAACCTTGTCGCGATCTGCGGCGTCGGCCTTCTCTTTCGATGCGAGCATCGACTCCACGGCTTCGATGACCTTTTTGCTCTGATAGCTGAAGCTGAGCTTGAGCTGACGATCCTGCGGCTCGATCTTCATCGCATTGAGAACGTTACTGATCGGCGCAAGCTCTTGGTTGTTCTTGGCGAGCATCTTGCCCAGAGCGAGCAGGCCCTGGGCCACCTGCGAGATGTTCGCGGCATCCTCGCCGGAACTTGTATAAAGCTGGGCGAGGCCGTAGATCTCGCCGTCGCGTTCACCGAGATCCAGTTGCACCCCGCCGACCTGGCCGAGCAGCGCGCTGGCGTTGGGGTCGGGGTTGTTCTTCACCGCCGAAGGGATCTCGGCAGCGCGAATGTAGACGATCGAGCCCGAGCCCGGATCGCCGGCGAGCGGAGACCCCGGGCCGGAGCGGGAGAGGCTGGAGGTTGCGCCGTCGACGACCTTGAGCGCGTCGGTCACGATCTTCCAGTCGTCGGAGATGAAGACAATGCGTGTGTCGGGGGCCTCGCCGGGCCGCGTGTGCCAGTACTGCGTCTTGCCCTTATCGTCAAAGGCGACAAGTGTGTGGCCGTCGACCGACATGGTGCGGGTTGCGGGATCGCTCTTCAGGAGGTCGATCAGCTGTTCGACCGCGGAAGTTGTGCTCGCGATGACAATCGCATGCTCGGGATTGTCGTCGGTGTCGTAGATGGTGACGCTCTTGACGTCCTTGAACGGATCAATGCCCAGGTCGCGAAGGCCGTCCATGCCCTCCAGCCCGAGCCGCCCGCGGTTGTTCACCACGAACTGGCCGAGCGTAGAGCCGATGGCCGCTTCGGAATCGACGTGCACGTACCAGGTCGCGTCCGCCGCGATCCAGGACTTGTTCACCGGTCCGGCGGATGCGCCGACACCGAAGGCGAGGGTCGCGGCCCCTGCCGTGAAGATGCGTCCGATTCTGAGATGGGTGATTGGAGGCATGGCTCGATTCCTTGTACCTCCGCGGCCGTTGGCGGACGCAGCGGGAGGCTCAAGCTCATACGCGATGCGGCCCATCCCGCGTTACGGCTTGGGAGCGTCGGCGGGGTCACATTCCTCACAAGTGCCCTTCAGGAGCACTTCCTGCTGCCGAATGTTCAGGGCACTCTTGCTCCGGGAGCCGCCCGGCTTGGTCTGCAGAACCACTTCGGTGTCATCCAGACACTCGACCTTCCCGCAACTTTCGCACAGAAAGTGCGGATGGCCATGGGACTGCTCAGCAAGATTGGGAATCGTGGCGGGGGCGGCAGAATGGGCGCAGTTCTCGGACGGCCCGCAGCCGCAAGATACACCCGGAACTGGAGCATGAGACGCGTGGTCGCCCGCGAGGCCGAAGCGGAAGATTCGGTCCCCGGGATCGAGCTTGTGAGCGATACCGGCTTCCACAAGAGCGTTCAGCGTGCGATAGACAGTGACCCGGTCCGGCCTGCGGCCCTTGGCCTTGCCGCCCCGGGACTCGGTGAGATTCTCGATGATCTGGTCCGCGCTCAGGGCCTCGTGAGTCTGGCAAAGCGCTCGGAGCACGCCCAGCCGCACGGGAGTGACGCGGAGCTTGGCAGCTCGCAGCAGTGTGCTGTGATCGTGATCTTTGTGCGGGGTTCCAGGCATGTCCTTCATACGTTCCATCATGCCAGACAAATGTCGTGTCAGCACATCGTCATGCCGCCATCGACAACAATGGTCTGGCCGGTGAGATACCCGGACTCGTCAGATGAGGCATAGGCGACTGCCGCGGCGATATCTTCGGGAGTTCCTAGCCGGCGAACCGCGACCATCTCCTGCAACTTCGCTTTGATCTCGGCCGGCAGGTTCTGGGTCATATCCGTCTCGACATACCCCGGCGCGACCACGTTGCAGGTGATGCCCTTGGAGCCCAACTCGCGGGCGATCGTCTTGCTCAGGCCCAGAAGCCCTGCTTTCGCCGCCGCGTAGTTGGCCTGGCCCGCGTTCCCCACAACGCCGGAGGTGCTGGCGATGTTGACGATTCGACCAAACCGATTCTTCATCATGGGGCGCGCCGCGGCACGGATCGCGACGAACGCGGACTTGAGGTCGACGTTGATCACTTCATCCCACTCTTCGTCACTCATCCGCAGGACGAGGTTGTCGCGGGTGATTCCCGCGTTGTTGATGAGGATATCGAGCCGCCCCTGCTCGGCGACGACCTCGTCGATCGCCTTGGCCAGCCCGGCGGGGTCGCCGACATCGACAGCCTTGAACGAAGCAGACCCGCCCTGCGCTTTGATCTGCTCAGCCAGATCGGAGAGTGGGGTCGCGGTGCGGCTTACGAGAACAACATGGCGACCATCGCGCGCGAGGCGAGTTGCAATCGCCCTGCCGATGCCGCGGCTTGCGCCGGTCACGATGGCGACACGGCGGGGCAACGACTCTGTGCTCATGAACGACTCCGGGGCGCGTGCCGCGCCGTTGAGGCAATGCCCTTCCCACCAGGTCCAAGTTCTCAGCCGCCGGGAATCGTGACCGGGCCGGCGGGCGTGTTCTTGCGGGTTGGGCCACCGGGCTCGTCGGATGGTGAAGCATCCGAACCCGCGTCCGTATCCAGACCCTCCACTCCCTCGGGCAGCGTGTCCATGAACGAGCCGGAAGCGACGGAGGTGTAGACAAAGCCCAGTGGGCCGACCCCGTCCCATGCCGATGCGCGGGACCGGTCTCCCGCGGCGGCGGGTGCGTTGGTGAAGCGCCACTGCTCGCCAGCCTGCAGAGCGCCCCAACCAAGGAGATACGCGCCGCGCGGATCCTGGATGGCGATCAGCACGCCGCGTGTGGGGATGCCGCCCGATGCTTCCAGAGCCGGAATGCCGCCGTCAGCATTCGACATGGCCGAGAGCGCGGTCTTCATTTCCTCCGCGATCTGCTCGGGCGTCATGGATGCGAACTTCTCCATCTGCGTGCGCATCATGGAGATCTGTTCGGCGGTCATCGTGCCCTGCTTTTCAAGCATGTCGACGATGCCCGGTCCGACACCCGCGGCCATCGCTTCCTTCACCTGCTCGGCAAGCTGGGAAGGCGATATGTTGCCAAGTCCACCAGAACTCATCGCCATCGATGCGTCGAACGAGCCCGCGTACACGATCCGCACCGCTTCAATCGGCTTTGTGGAATCAGTCCACTCCCCAGTCTCCACGAGACCGGAGAGCTGGTTGTTGGCGTTCGCATCGAGCAGGCCCTCAAGCTTCTGGTCGTTGCCCTTTGCAAAGGCATCGGCCAACTGCACCACGGCGCGGGCAAAGCTCTCGTCGGTCACGCGCACATCGCTGGCAAACTGTACCCGCGGATCCGCCTGCATCTCCTGAAGGAGATCGCCAAGCGAAACCTCCGGAGGCGGCGGTGGTTCGGCCGGGGGCGGGGGCGGGGGCGGCGGGGGAGGGGGCGGAGGCTTGGGGCAGCCGGTCAGCCCGGCAATCAACAGCACCGCGGATGCACCGCCGATGATGCGGCGGAGCAGGGTCCGCTTGGAAACGCGTGGATATCGAGGCTCATGGTTCGTCATGGGTTTGGACCTTGGTTCCCTTCTCGATCCGTCGCATCAAGCCGGCAAGGGTCTTGCCCGGCGCAAGTTCGTGCCATTCGGTGCCGCCGAGCCCGGCCAGCCAGCGGCAGTTCTGTTCCCACCGGACCGGCATGGTGAGTTGCTCAACCAGCCGAACGCGGATCGAGTCTTCAACTGTACGCCCGGCGGAGCCGGTTGTTTCGTGCCCCTGCCCGGTGACATTGGATGCGACGGCGCACTGGGCGGGCTTCATACGGGTCTGCTTCAGGGCGTCGGACAGGCGATCGGCCGCGGGCTTCATGAGGGGAGAGTGGAATGCGCCGGCGACCGGAAGTGCCGCGGCCCGGAGGCCCAGCTCCGCCGCCACCGTCGCGGCCCGGCCGCAGGCGCCGATAGATCCGCTGACCACCACCTGCCCGGGAGCATTGAAGTTGGCCGAGACGAGCACCTCGCTCCCCCGGGCGCGGCCGCAGACCTCTTCGGCCTGGGCTTCCGTCGCGCCGATCAGCGCAACCATTCCTGAGCCCGGTGCGCCGTCCGCCGCCTTGATGGCATCGGCCGCATCCTGCATCGCCCTCCCGCGCAGCGTTACGAGTTCCAACCCTTCTTCAAACTCAAACACACCGGCCAGGTGCAGCGCTGTGTATTCACCAAGCGACAGGCCGGCGGTCGCCACGACGCCGGCTTCGGGCGCGGCGGACTGAGCCCCCGCACCCCATCCCGCGAGCATGCCTCGCCACGAAGCCACGGATGCGACATAGATCGCAGGCTGGGAAGCGTCCGTCTGGTTCAGGCGTTCGGCCGGCCCTTCGAAGCACAACTGGGAGAGCGGAGCACCAAGCCGCGAGCCGAGGATGCGGTCGGCCTGTTCAAAGATGGCCCGTGCTTCCGCGGATGTCGCGTGCCACGCCTTGCCCATGCCGACCGACTGTGCGCCCTGCCCGGGGCAAAGGACGATTCTCGCCGTGCTCATCCAAGGAGTTTAGCAACCGGCCGAGTATCGCGCGATGAACTCAAACAGGTCGAGGGGCGTTGTCTGGCCATCACCATTGACGTCCGCGACTCCGGCGAAGAAGGAATTCAAGTAGGCTAAGAAGTCGGCAGAGGTGACGACGCCATCAGCGTTCCAATCCGCCAGACAGACCTGATCATCACCCGAGAGCGACTGAAGCGCACTGGCGGCGTTCACGCGTCCGTGGCCATACTGCGGGTCCCAGCCTGCCGGGCCACGGTCATCAGCGGTTTCCTTGATCAACCGGCGGATCTCCGCAGGGCTGAGCCAGGGGGCAGTCTGCAACAGGAGCGCTGCAACGCCCGACACAAAGGGTGCCGCCATCGAGGTCCCGGTTTCGTAGCGGTAGGTATCGGGCTGTGCGGTGCTATCGGTGGTGGTGAGGATGCTGACGCCCGGGGCGCACACATCGACTTCCGGGCCCGTGGTGCAAAAAGGTCCGATGATGTCGCGGTTGTCCGTGGCGGACACGGCGAGCACCGATGACCAGCGCGCCGGAAAGAAAATCGGGGCTCCTGGGGTGTTGCCCGCCGCAGCCACCACCACGGCGCCCGACGCGTTTGCATACGAAACCGCGGCAGCCAGATAGGTCGTCCCGGCGGAGAAGCCGAGGCTGATGGAGATGACCCGCGCTCCGTGATCGACGGCCCAGATGATTCCGTTGGCGCAGAGAGTTTCGGTGCTGTTGCCCCATTGATCCGCGACTCGAACCGGCATGATGCGTGCGTGCCAACTGACACCGCTGATGCCGATTGCATCATTTCCGGACGCCGCGGCGATTCCCGCGCAAGCGGTTCCGTGCGGCAGGAAAGAACTGTCATCGGTGGCGGTGGGATCAGTGCCGACGAAGCTGTAGCCCGGGACCAGTTTGGGGGCGAGATCCGGATGACTGCGGCTTACACCGGTATCCAGGATCGCGATGGTGACGGGGGCGCCTCCCGCGAGCGCCCAGGCATTGATCGCGGCGATGTCGGCATGCGGGACTCCCGGGCTTCCACCCACCGGCGCGCCGGTGTTGTTGAGCCCGTATTGAAGCGCAAAGTAGGGGTCGTTGGGCGCTTCGCCACCCAGTACGGAGCCGGGCGCATCGGCCTCGACCGACACAAAGTGATCTGCGTGCGCGGCGAGCCCGGCGATCAGTGATTGAAGCGAACTGCCGTGCGCTGCCTCAACAACAATGAATCCGCCGAGGCGAGCGTGCGCGGCCGCGCATTGATCCACCTGCTCCCAGGTCAGCGGCGAATCGGCGGCAACGACTTTGATGTTCGTGAATGTCGCGGCGAGAGAAGCACAGTGCGCTGCGTGCGCCGACGCCACAATGTTCTCACCGCCCAGACTCATCGAGCGAAGCGTGGCGCGGACGGCGCCTTCGCTTCCGGCACGAATCTGACAGATCACTCGAACAGGCGAGTCCGGGACGCCGGGCGGACCGGGCGGCGGAGCCGCGGCGGCGGACAGCGCGATCGCGCTGCAAGCCGCGAGTGAACACATTTTTACCTTATCTCCAACGGACGCAACAACACCATGGCGGTTCAACATCAAGGTCCTCCGCCCGTCCACCCCGGAAATTTGCTTATCGGTCACCCAAGCCGGGCAGTATACCGGTGGGACAGATCCTCGAACAAGGCAAAAACTGCCGATCCGGCAAAGGTTTGGCGAACAAACTGGCCATGGCTGGCCACTGGATTGCGACACCATCACCGTATTAGGGGAGTGTCTTTATGCAAGAGCAAGGAAACATCCACAGATTACATCAAGAAACATGATTCTCGGGTGAGAAGCGCGTGAAAATAGTTGACAAGGGCGGCTTCTTCGGGCAAACTTGGGACGTTCACAGAGAGATGTTTGCGCGGTTCGCTCCGCACAAAGAAGAGAGAGTCCCCAAACCTTGGTCCGCTGTGCGACGGATTCCACCCGTCCGAGTGGTACCAAATGTCTGGCTGAGGAGGAGAGATCACATGGCGTTTGTTTCCAAGGCTGTCGTTGCTTCTGTCGCTGCTGTCCTGCTTTCTGCCGCAGGCGCTTCGGCGAGCGTGTCTCAAGTGTGCTTCAGCGTGCGGGCTTCGTCGATAATCGACGGCGTCCTCCAGACTGCGATTTTCGAAGTCGACAGCAGTCAGATGTATTACGACGAAGTCAGCCAGACCTACGGCTGGGATCTGCAGTCTCCCTTTGAGCTCCGTTCCTCTCAAGGCACCGTGCTCGGAACGCTCACAAGCGGCAGCGTTCTCGCAATCGAGGACCCGGTTGTTGCGGTGAACTTCAGCGTTCAGTCCGGTGCGGTGATGACCAGCTTTGCTGTTACCTCCACGCTGCTCGGCTTTGCGACGCTGAACTCGGTCCAGGCTCTTGCCACCGGCACGCTCGTCGCCGATGATCGCAATGGCGATGGCGTGACTGTTTCGCCGCTGGGCGTGTTCCCCAGCAACGGCATCTACGTCGCGAAGTACAACAATAGCGGCCTTCCGTTCCAGGATCTGGACGGGGCGACGTTCGCAAGCCTGTTCACCGCGGGCCCATACGGCAACGCCGTGGGCTTCAACGTGGCTGACGGCACGGGCCCCTTCCAGCCCATCCCCGGCAATATCTCCAACATTCAGGGTGGCTTCAGCTTCGCGCTGACCGCTGGCGACATCGCGTCGGGTACCAGCACCTTCTTCGTCACTCCCGCCCCGGGCGCGGCCGCGCTCCTTGGTCTGGCCGGCCTTGTTGCGACCCGTCGTCGCCGTTGATTGATCACGAGCTTGAGTTTCGTTCCCGCGCGAGGACTGAACACTCGTATCGCAAAGGATCGGCCACATGGCTGTTTTCTCAAATCGTCTACTCGCCTCCGCACTCGTTGTCGCCGGGCTTTCAGTTTCGGCGAACGCAAGTGTGTCCGACCCCGCCCTGATCATTTATGCCCAGGCTGGCGCGAATGTTGACACGTTCACCGTTCCGCTCGCGCTGCTGGGCGCAGGTTCGGAAGTCGGCTCGCTGCAGTACACGCTGCCCGTGCCGCTCTTTCTGCCGAACACCGGGACGTGGGTGCGGAACCTGAACCTGAGCTATGTGCCTGAGAACGCGCTGCCCGTCCAGGAGAACTTGATCTCCCTCGGGTTCACGCTCTGGACGGGCGATGCCACGACGAACTTCACGATCAGCACGGGCACGTTCGGGCTCGCCCAGAACGCCGTGATCGCTCGCGGTAGTGCGAACGTCGGCATCACCGACGGTAACCAGAACATCTTCCCGAATGGTCTGGTGTCGTACGTTCCCTCGAACGGCGGATTCCTTACTCAGACGAATGGCGGCTTCGGCCCGGCTCCGGCTTACGCGCCGCTCGGAACACCCTTCGCTCTGCTCGGCCCCGGCGCCATGTCGACGGGCTTTGGCAGCATCTCGGGCGGTAACAATGTTCCCAATGGCCTGCTCGGTGTGCCGGGGACGGATATGAGCGCTCAGTGGCGTTTCAGCCTCACCGGTGGCGATCAGATCGGTGTGACCAGCACGTTCTTCTCCTCCAGCATCATCCCGGCGCCAGGTGCCGCGGCGATCCTCGCCATTGGCGGGCTCGTTGCAACCCGGCGTCGTCGCTGATCTCTCGCGCCGACGCGGGCCATCTGCGGAACCACGGTCGAGCCGGCCGCCCCACAAAGGCGGCCGGGTTGTTTTTTGGCGACCAGGCTGCCGCCTCGGTTGGCGCATCGGACCCAAGCCGCACGCATTCGGAATGACTCGCAGCGAAGACGTGCCTGGAAGAAACGTTATTGGACACGGAATCTCTCTTGACACGGGGTGCTCTTTCAGGCAAACTGGTAGCAGAGAGATTTGGCCGCGCCACGATACTGCGCGGCGGCATTGAGAGAGAGAGAAATGTTCACGCAAGGTTCTGTGACTGCAGACGGGCGCGGCCCGTCGTGTTGCGATTCCGCGTGCAGCTCGAGGAGGAAGAGTTCCATGGTCTGTCGCCCAAGATTGTTCACGGCCGTCGGAGTTTTCGGCGCGGGGCTGCTCGTCACATGTGGAAGCGCATCCGCGAGTGTGTCGCCGGTGTGCTTCTCGATCCGCGCCACGGCGGTTGTGGACGGCGTGACGCAGACGTCACTCTTCGAAGTCGACAGCGGGCAGATGTACTACGACGAGGCCAGCCAGACCTACGGCTGGGACCTGCAGTCTCCGTTTGAACTTCGATCCGCGCAGGGCACAGTGCTCGCCACGTTGATCAGCGGCAGCGTGCTCGCAATTGAAGACCCGGTCGTCGCGCTCAACTTCAGCGTTCAGGCCGGCGCGATTGCAACGTCATTTGATGTGGTCTCCACGCTGGTCGGCTTTGCGCCGATGCCGGTGAGCGGGCTCGCGACCGGAACGCTGGTCGCAGATGATCGCAACGGAAACGGGGTCACGGTCGGTCCGCTGGGCCAGTTCCCGGGGAATGCGATCTACGTCGCGGCGTACAACAACAGCGGACTGCCGGGCCAGGATCTCGATGGTTCGATCTTCGCGGGTCTGTTCACCGCAGGCCCGTACAGCGATGCGGTGGGCTTCAATGTTGCCGATGGAACCGGCCCGTTCCAGCCGCTACCCGGCCTTGTCGGCAACATCCAGAGCGGATTCAGCTTCTCGCTGACCGCCGGCGACATCGCCTCGGGCACGAGCACCTTCTTTGTCACGCCGGCTCCCGGCGCGGCGGCACTGCTCGGCCTTGCGGGAATCGTCGCGGCACGTCGCCGGCGCGATTGAGTTTGCATTCAGTGTGTTCGGCGACCCTGTCTGTCGCGGGTTCTTCTTTCGTACGTCCCTTTCAGGAAAAGAGACATGGAAATCGTCCGAAACCGGGGTCGAATCGCAGTTGCAATTCTCCTGACTGCTGCCGCATGCGGCACCGCGTCAGCGAGCGTGAGCGATCCGGCTTTGATCATCTATGCGCAGTCCGGCGCGAACGTGGACACGTTCACGGTCTCGAACGCGTTGTTGGGCGCCGGCCCCGAGGTGGGCTCGCTGCAGTACACCCTGCCGGTGCCGCTCTTCCTGCCGAACACCGGCACGTGGGTGCGGAATTTGAACCTGAGCTTCGTTCCCCAGAATGCCCTGCCAGCGCAGGACAATCTGGTGTCGCTCGGCTTCACGATGTGGTCGGGCGACGCCGCGACCAACTTCATCATCACCACCGGAGAGTTCACCCTCCCGGGAGCGAACGCCGTGATTGGCCGCTCGAGCGCCAACGTCGGGATCTCGGATGGCCATCAGTTCGCGTTCCCCGATGGCACCGCCGACTACACCGCAGGCTTTGCCGGCGGCGGCTACTCCTCGCAGACCAATGGCTGGTACGGGGCGGGTCCGGCATATGCGGCGGGCGGCATCGGCTTTGGAGTCATTGGGCCGGCAGCGCTCTCGGCTTCGTTCGGCAGCGACTCGGGCGGCGGCAGCATCCCCAACACGCTTCTCGGCGTTCCCGGGACATCCATGAGCGCGCAGTGGAGCTTCGGCCTCACGGGTGGCGATCAGATCGGCGTCACCAGCACGTTCATTACTTCGAGCATTATCCCGGCTCCGGCCTCGGCCGCGTTGCTTGGTCTGGGCGGCCTCCTGGTTTCGCGTCGCCGACGCTGATTCCGCTTCCCGTCAATCTTTCAAACCAAGCCGGCCGCCCCCAAACGGGAGCGGCCGGTTCTGTTTGGGAGGGAGCATCGAAGCGATACGGGCGCGATCAGTGCCCGTACGCGCTCATCGGCGGGCAGGTGCACACCAGGTTGCGGTCGCCGTAGGGGTTGTCCACGCGGGCAACGGGCGGCCAGAACTTCCGTTCCGCCAGCCACGGCGCGCCCTTGGGGTAGACGGCCTGCTGGCGCGTGTAGGCGTGCTTCCAGTCGTCGCTGGTCGCCGCGCTGATTGGGTGCGGGGCATTTTTAAGCGGGTTGTCCGTCTTGCTGCCGCGTCCTTCTTCGATCTCGCGGATCTCTTCGCGGATGGCGATAAGCGCATCGCACAGGCGGTCGAGTTCGGCCTTGGGCTCGCTTTCGGTCGGCTCGATCATCAGCGTGCCGGGCACGGGCCAGGACATGGTGGGGGCGTGGAAGCCGTAGTCCATTAGTCGCTTGGCGATGTCCTCGGTCTTGATGCCAGCGGACTTGTCGAACGCGTTGCAATCGATGATGAACTCGTGGGCGCAGAAGCCGGACTTGCCGCGGAAAAGCACGGGGTAGTGCGCTTCCATCCGCTTGGCCATGTAGTTGGCGTTAAGGATGGCAACCTCGGTGGCCTTCTTGAGGCCCGCGGCGCCCATCAGAGCGATGTAGACCCAGGGAATCGTGAGAATGGCGGGCGACCCCCAGGACGCGGCGGAGATCGGCCCGATGGCCTTGCTGCCGACGCCCTTGGCGCGGGAGGCCTCGGCGAATGGCGAGGTGACTGGGTGGCCGGGCAGGAAGGGAGCAAGGTGGGCCGCGACGCCGATGGGGCCCATGCCGGGGCCGCCGCCGCCGTGGGGGATGCAGAAAGTCTTGTGGAGGTTCAGGTGGCACACATCGGCCCCGATGTCGCCCGGGCGGCACAGGCCGACCTGGGCGTTCATGTTCGCGCCGTCCATGTACACCTGCCCGCCGGCATCGTGAACGAGCTGGCAGATCTCCTTGATGTGCTCCTCGAAGACCCCGTAGGTCGAGGGGTACGTCACCATCAGCGCGCCGATGTCGGCCTTGTGCGCGGCGATCTGTGCCTTGAGATCATCGAGGTCGATATCCCCGTTGGGCTTATTGGCGACAGCCACGACCTTGAAGCCCGCGATGACCGCCGAAGCTGGGTTGGTGCCGTGTGCGGAGTCGGGGATCAAACAGACATTGCGGTTGGTTTGGCCGCGGGCGTGGTGGTAGGCGCGGATGACCATGAGGCCGGCGTACTCGCCTTGGCTGCCCGCGTTGGGCTGAAGGCTGATGGCGTCGAAGCCGGTGATCTCGGCGAGCCAGTTCTCAAGGTCGGCAAAGAGCTTCTGGTAACCCTTCGTCTGATCGAGTGGAGCGAACGGGTGGAGCCCGGCGAACTCCGGCCACGTGACGGGCACCATCTCGCTGGTGGCATTGAGCTTCATGGTGCACGAGCCGAGCGGGATCATGCTGTCGGCCAAAGAGAGATCACGCTTCTGGAGCTGCGTGATGTAGCGCAGCATCTCCGTCTCGGAGTGGTGCGAGTTGAAGACCGGGTGCGTCATGAACGCGCTGGTTCGCGCGAAAGCCGGCGGGACGCCCGGGTGGGCGGCGGCGGCGAGCGTGTCGAGGTTTTCCTTTCCGCCGCCAAAGGCCGCGAGCAGGTTCGCGAGGTCCTCGCGCGTAGTCGTCTCATCGAGCGAGACGCCGACGGAACCGTCGCCGAAATCGCGGAGGTTGATCTGCCTGGCGCGAGCTGTCTCAACGACCTGCGATGCGCTGCGCCTGGCCGGTCGAACACGCAACGTGTCAAACACGAGTTCATCGCCGATGGCGTGCCCGAGCGTCACCAAGCCGCTGCGAAGAATCTGCGTCATTGCGCGGATGCGGGTCGCGATCGCCTTCACGCCTTCGGGGCCGTGGTAGGCTCCATACATCCCGGCCATGATGGCCAGCAGAGCCTGCGCGGTGCAGATGTTGCTTGTCGCCTTCTCGCGGCGGATGTGCTGTTCGCGGGTCTGGATCGCCATGCGCAGCGCAGGGTTGCCCATCGCATCGCGAGAGACGCCGATGATACGGCCCGGGATCTTGCGTGCGTATTCCGTCTTCGTCGCGATGAAGGCTGCGTGTGGCCCGCCGTAACCCATCGGTACGCCGAAGCGCTGCGAGTTCCCCACGGCGATATCCGCACCATTTCCGCCGCCGCCGCCCCATTCGCCCGGCGGCTTGAGGAGTGTGAGGGCGAGCAGATCGGTCGCGACGACGACCAGCGCACCGGCCTGGTGTGCACGCTGGGTCAGCTTCTCCCAGCACTCCACGCGGCCGTCGGTCGTCGGGTATTGCACGAGCACGCCGCAGACACCCGCGAGTTCGATGTTCTGGATCGCGCCCTTGCCGCCGGCTTCACTGTTTGCAATCACCAGATCGATCCCGAGCGATTCGGCGCGGGTCTTGACGACGGCGAGCGTCTGCGGATGGCAGTCGCTCGCGGCAATGAACTTGTTCTTCGACCCCTCCGCGCCTGCGATGGAGTGGCACATCGCCATGGCTTCCGCGGCGGCGGTGCCTTCATCAAGCAGGCTCGCGCCCGCGAGGGGCAGGCCGGTCAGGTCGCTCACCATGGTCTGGAAGTTCAGCAGCGCTTCGAGGCGCCCCTGCGAGATCTCCGCCTGGTACGGCGTGTACTGCGTGTACCAGCCCGGGTTCTCGAGGATGTTGCGCTGGATCACGCCCGGGGTGATCGTGCCGTGGTAACCCATGCCGATGAACGAGCGGAAGACCTGGTTCTGGGTCGCGATCGTCTTGAGTTCTGCCAGCAGTTCGTTCTCGCCCTTGGTGTCGGATGCGCCGGGAAGGTTCATGGCGCGGCGCAGACGGATCGAGGCTGGGACCGTCCTCTCCGCAAGCTCGTCGAGGGTGGCGCACCCGATGACCTTCAGCATCTCGGCAATCTCGTGTTCATCCGGCCCGATGTGGCGGTGCACGAACGTGTCGCCGGCATCAAACACCGATTGGGCGCGGCCTGCGGCCGAAGCGCCATTCGCAGAGTTCGCAGTTGTGGTGAAACGCGCAGCGGCCGACGGGGGGGTTGTCATGGTCGTCATGGGGTGCTGGAGCCGATACGCAGGTCGCCCACCGAGCCATCCCGCGGCCGTTGCTCCGGCCGTATCCGGCGGGGTGGTGGGGAGACGAAACCTGAGTCCGACATCGTAGGGCGCACAGGGGGGAATCTTCGCCCCAAAGAGATTCTCGCAAGCGCCCCATGCAACCCGCCGGGCGGGGAGTGGTAGGGGCAGTCGGAGGCCTGAATGCCTCGCCCTACCATTCGCCTCCCGCCGCACGCCGCGGTGCGTATTGGCCGCGCCCAACCAGGAGTTATCGATGCTGCTGCGACCGCTCCGCGTCCTTGGAACGTTCACCCTTGCCGTTGTGCTCGCGGCAGCGGGGAGTTTGGCCGCCCAGTCGGCGCAACCAACCAGCGATGCAGAGGTCACGTCGTACTGCGAGCACGTTGCAACGCTCGCCAACCCGTTCTTCGAAGGCCGCGGATCCGGCTCCAAGGGCAACGACCTCGCTGCGGATTACCTCGAGTTTTATTACAAGAAAGCGGGCCTGAAGCCTGCGTTCCCATCCGAGGCGGCTGAGGCGGAAGGCGCAGGAGGCGCCGAACCGTACTCTTCGTACCGCCAGAACTTCACGGTTGGCAGGCGTACCGCCGTGAAGTCCGCCGAGCTGTCCTACCGCGGACCTGGGGGCGTTCAGAAGTCGCTTGCGGCCGGCACAGATTTCAATGCGCTCGCGATTTCGGCTACGGGGAAGACAGAAGGCAACGTGGTCTTCGCGGGCTATTCCTTGGTGAGCGGTCCCGATGGATACAGCACCTACCAGGAGAACGACTCCCTTGAGGGCAAGATCGCGATGGTGATGCGGTTTGAGCCGATCACCGAAGAAGGCAAGTCCCGATTCTCCGAAGCGGGCGGCCCTCGCTGGAGCAATGCAGCAGCGCTGCGGCCGAAGCTGCAGGCGGCGGTCAGCCGCGGCGCGGCAGCGATCATCCTGATCAATCCTCCCGGTGCCGACGATGTTCGGACGAATAACCTCGAGGATGCGGAAACCTCCGCGGGGTTCGGCCGGAGCATGGGCGTGCCGGTCGTGATGATGTCGATCCCGGCGGCGGATGCGTTGATTCGCGCCGGCGATGCAAACGCCCGCTCGCTCGAAGACCTGCGCAGGCTAGCAGATTCCAAAGGCGGGTTGATCGAGCTGGAAAACGCGACTGTCACGATTGATATCGCTGTCGAGGAAGTGCCCAAGGCCACGCAGAACCTGGGCGGCATTCTGCCGGGCCGCGGCGAGCTTGCGGGCCAGTTCATCGTGATGGGTGCGCACTACGACCACGTCGGCTTCGGGCGCGATGGTGGCGCGAATCCGGCGAACGTCGGTGAGATCCACCCGGGTGCCGACGACAACGCGTCGGGGACGGCGGGCATTCTGATCGCCATGAACAAACTGAAGCGGATCTACGAGGAATTTCCGGCTGACCAACCCCTTCGTTCGGTCCTCTTTCTGCACTTCTCTGGCGAGGAGATCGGCCTGCTGGGTTCCCGGCACTTTGTCCGCAACTCTCCGTTTGATGCCAAGGACATCTATGCCATGATCAACTTCGACATGATCGGCCGGATGCGGGAGAGTCAGGTCGACATGAACGGCACGGGCACGGCGGTCGGCTTCGATGCAATCGTGGATCCGCTGATCGCTCAGTCGGGTTTGACCGTCAAAAAACTCACGGGCGGGCAGGGGCCATCGGATCACCAGAGCTTCTATAGCGGTGGTATCCCAGTCCTCTTCTTCTTCACGGGTTTCCACGATGTGTACCACGCCCCGGGTGATGTTGCATCGCTGGTGAACTGCGAAGGCGGGGTGCAGGTTGTAGAGCTTGGCGTGAGCATCGTGCAGACTCTCGCGTCGCGCGCGGGCCCGCTGGAGTTTCAGGAGACCGAGAGCACGTGGGGGCGAGCCGATCGGCCGCGACGCCTTGGAGAGCGCGAGCGTGAGCAGGCGCGTCAACCCAGCGGCACGGCCGGCCAGAACGAGCCTTCTGACGCTTCGGCCACCCCCAGCCCCGGTCCGGCCATGTCGCAGATGAAGGTGCGTTTTGGGATTCGTCCGAACTACGGCGAATCAATTGATTGCGTGGCGGTCGAAGGTGTTTCGGAAGGCGGAAGCGCGGCCGCGGCGGGAATCAAAGCCGGGGACCGCATGCTCAAGTGGAACGGTGCGACGCTTACGAACATGCAGTCGTGGATGGCGCTTTTGGCGAATCACAACCCGGGCGATGTCGTGGATGTGACTATCGACCGCGGCGGTACGGAGCGGGTCATCAAGGTCACGCTCAAGGCCGCGGACGCCGGGCCACGATAAGCAGAAGCATGAGTCCAGCAACGTGCAAGACGCCTCGTTGCCCCTGGTGCGGCGTGCCTGCGCCGGTGGTGTATGTGCACGGGCACGGACAGTGCACTGCATGCGGTACAAACCGGGAACCATGCTGCCAGCCCGAAGAGGGTGGTGACTCGCCTGACCAGTCGCGCAGCACTGATCCGGGAGCGATCGCCGGCAGAATCGTCGTGAATTCGGGCTCATGACCTTGCCCATCGCCCTTCCGCGCACGATCGTTTGGGGTTGGCTACCAACGGTTTGTTGCGAGGCAGGAGAATTGCGATGGTGTCGTTTACCGCTGACGGCGATGTTGTTTTCGAGATTTACCTTCCCCATGCGCAGGACATTGTGCTGCTGGGCGATTTCACCGAATGGGAATCGGCGCCGATCCGAATGCTCCGGCAGCAGGGGCAGGATGAGGGTTGGTGGCGGGCGCTCAATCGGCTTGCGCCGGGGGAGTACACCTTCTCTTACCTGGTGGACGGGCGATCCTGGGTGCCGGATTATGCCGCGGCGGGGGTTCGCCGCAACTCCTATGGGCGGTGGATGAGTCTGCTGAATGTTTCCGATCCGGCCGGACCGGTTGCGATCGTGCGCAACGAGACCGTTGCGGCGAAGCCCGACCTGCGGAGCTTGCGGCTCGATCGTCAGGATCGGGTGCGCAACGTCACCAATGCTGATAGCGATCGTGAGTTCAGTACTTCAGCACGGAATGGGCATCGCCATACTGCTTGAGCAAGCCGCGCCCCTGGAGCTCGACCAGCTCGATCAGTACGGTGATGCCGATGATATTGGCCTTCATCTCGCTGACTATCTGGCAGCAGGCCTGCATGGTGCCCCCGGTGGCGAGTAGATCATCCACCATGAGGACGCGCTGGCCGGGATCGATGGCGTCGAGATGAATCTCCAGCGAGTCGTGTCCGTACTCCAGTTCGTACCTGATCGACTTGTGCTTCCACGGCAGCTTGCCGGGCTTGCGGATGGGCACGAAGCCGCAGGAGAGTGCCTGCGCGATCGCGATGCCGAAAATGAACCCGCGTGATTCCGCGCCGATGACCAGGTCCACGCCCTTGCCGCGGTACGGATTGGCCATCAGTTCGACGCCGAGCGCGAGCGCGGCGGGGTCGCGGATCAGGGGCGTGAAGTCCTTGAACACGATCCCGGGCTTGGGAAAGTCCGGGACATCGCGGATCAGGCTGCGGATGCGCTCGAGCTGTTGCATGGCATGGGTCCGGGTGCGGTGCGGAGCAGGGGGTCGTCGTCGCGGCAAAGCCTACCCGCCTTGCAGCGGTTTCGCGCGTGGGGATCGGAAGTCCATACACTTGTGCGATGACCAAGCCTCCTTCCAACTCCGGCCCCGCGGGTGCCTCGGGCAACTCGCCGGGCGCACGGCCGACTCCCAAGCTCGAAGTCGTTGAGCCCATCGGCAAGCGTGTTCTGATCCGCAAGGATGAGGACCGCAAGACGACCAAGACCGGGATTCACCTTCCCGACAAGATCGAGATCCCCACGCTGACGGGGCGGATCGTCGCGATCTCGCGGCAGATCGAGAAGGATGACGATTACCCGGTGAAGCGGTACGACCGCATCCTCTTCAACCCCAAGCACGCGATCCCCGTTGAGTTTGAGGGCGACAACCGGCTGTTTGTCCTGCCGATTGAGGATGTGGTGGCGGTGTTCCGCAAAGCGGAGGAGATGCCGGACTGATCGGGGCCGGGGCGGTGCGGAAGGACTTCAAAATTTTTATGCGTGGATCGCTTCGGAGGGTTGCCGAACGGGTCTTGCCCGGACGGCGAACCTTCGGTAGCCTGCGCCTTATGAGCGTTCTACCGAGTCGAACGATCGGGCTGAAGCCTATGAAAAAGTGAGTCGTCCTATGAACCCGACCCCCGACACCGATATCCCAGTGCAGGCAACTTCCAACGGGCGATCCGGGCAATCGTCCGGCCTGGGCAACGCATTCGTGGTGCTCGGTGCCATCGCGGCGGTTGCTGCCTGCGTGCCTCTGGCTCTACTGGCGATTGTCGCGCCGAAGTTCGCGGAGTTGTTCGCCGACTTTGGTGTGGCGCTCCCGGGTGTGTCGGTGTTGCAGATCCGAATCGGTCTCGCGCTCGCGTCGCCTGCGGGCGTCATAGTGCTGACGCTTCTGGGGATCGTCATTCTGCTCGCAGTCGGCCTTGCAGGTCGTGTGAATCGCGCACTTGGGCTTGTCCTTTTCGCCTTGTGCTGCGTTTGGTTCATGGCCTCCATCGGCATTATGGTCGTGGGATTGATGCTCCCGCTGGTCGCGATGATCGAGTCGCTGCAGAAGGGCGGCGCAGTCTGAAATGCGTTGGGGCGGGAGTGCTTCCTCGTCTCCCGAGGCACGCGTGCTGCGCTTACACTTTCCCATGAATCACCTGCTGACGATCGACCAGACGCCCGCGCCGCTCCTCCGAGCGATGCTGCAGCGTGCTATCGACCTCCGCACCCTGCCGGAGCCGGGACTTCTTCGAGGCAAGACGATGTGTTGCCTGTTCGAGAAGCCAAGCCTTCGCACCAGGGTCAGCTTCGAGCAGGCGATGCGAAAACTCGGCGGCGATGTCATGAGCATGGGCCAGGGCGAGGTGGGTATCGGCGGGCGCGAGTCTCCGGAGGATATTGCCCGCGTGCTCTCCTCGATGGTTGACGCGGTGATGGCGCGGGTGTTTGACCACCGCACGCTGGAGCGCATGGCCTCGGTCAGCACGGTCCCGATCATCAACGGACTTTCGGACCTTGCCCATCCGGCCCAGGCTATGGCGGATGTTCTCACGATGATCGATGAGTTCTGCCCCGGCTCCATTCACGGGCTTGCCGGCAGAACGATGGCGTTCGTGGGAGATGGCAACAATGTCGCAAGATCGCTTCTGGAGATCTGCGGGAAGATGGGGATGGGCTTTGTGCTCTGTGCACCCGAAGGGTTCGAGCTCCCCGAGGAATGGGTCGACGCTATGCGGTTGCGCATGCCCGCATTGCAGGTCTCAACCGTGCGCGATCCGGTCGAGGCTGTGCTCCGCGCGGACGTGATCAGTTGCGATACGTTTGTCTCCATGGGGCAGGAAAGCGAGAAGGCTTCCCGGCTGGAGCTCTTCCGGCGATACCAGGTGAATCAGGAACTGGTCTCGCAGGCCCCCGCCCACGCGATCGTGCTCCACTGCCTGCCCGCGTATCGCGGCGTGGAGATCACCGACGAAGTGATGGATGGGCCGCGATCCAGGGTTTTCGCGCAGGCACGCAACCGCCTTGATGTTCAGATGGGCCTGCTGGCGACGCTGCTTGCGCCGCGGCCTGCATGACCGCGGTACGCTCCTGCCTATGACAGAACCGGATACCGACAAGCTGGTGCTCGTGGTCGTCGGCGCTCACCTGCGGGCCGAGCTGCACGATCGTCAGGCGGCGCACCACCTCCGCGATGCGCTCGACGAAGCTGTCTCTGCATCCTGGATGAGCAAGGTCTGCCCTGCGGGTCAGGACGCGGCGGACATCGCTCCCGGCGACTCCCTCCCCCCGAGCGTGATGGTCCTTACCGATCTCTGGCGGCTGAACGATCCCCTCCTGGCGCCGCTCCCGCAGGTGTCGGTGGGCCATCCCGAGCTCAACGTCCTATCGGCATTCCTCGCCGACAAGCTGCCGCCGGCGTTTGTGATCGATGGTGAGCTGGCGGTGCAGTTTGACGCCGCCTCGCCCGAAGCGATCGCGTTGTGCTGGGGCACGGATCACCACGCCACCCGCCGCGCGGTCGATGAGTTCATCGGCCGGTACATCGAGAGCTTTGCGGATGCGGTCGTCCGGGAGCTCGGCACGGAGCATCGCCGGAAGGAATGACCCCGATGGGATTCGAACCCATGTCGCGTCCGTGAAAGGGACGTGTCCTGGACCAGGCTAGACGACGGGGCCAATGCGGGCGGATAGTAGGACCCCAATCTCCGCCCGTGAAGCGTCGCCGGACCGCAAATTCGGCGGACGGTCGGGTCCGATTGGCGTTACAAGCATGCCAAAGCATTCCCGCCCCACCGCCTTGTCATCTTTGCCCGAGGCATCGGCAGAACCAGCCGATAGTCCGATCATGGAAGCTCAACCTACCGGCCAGGAAACAGGGCAAGCCGACGCGGTGAACGCACCCACTCCCCCGTGCCTCACCCACACAGATCACTCGCCGCGATGGCTGCGGCGGCTGCTGCTGGTCGCCGGGGGCATCTGCGCGTTCGCGCTGGTCGGCAGCTTGATCAACCCGGATTGGTCCCAGGCGGGCGAAGATGACGAGCTTCGCTCTCCGCGTGTCTCGCGCGGGGCGAGCGGACGGCCCGACCTTGGCGCTGGCAGATCGATGCCCATCGTGGAGGCGAGTTTGCTGCTGGGCACGTTGGAGTGCCGCGAATATCGCATCCTGATCCACCACGCAGACCCGGTGCCGCTGTACACAGTCTGCTCCCCCGATGGGCGGGTGCTTCGCGAGAACATGGAAGCGGGTGAAGTGTATCGCGAGTTCCCGACGATCGACCTGGAACGACTCCGATTCGAACCGACCACCGGCGGGAAGAACTCCGGCGCCCTGATGCTGGTGTACCCGCTCGATTGATTCTTCCGCGATTCATCGGTCCATCCTTGAAATCCGTTGCTTGCTCCGCGCGGTGCGCCCGACGCCGCGGCGGTACGCTTGTGCCATGGCTGTCATCGTGTTCTGCCCAATGGAGATCGAACGCAAGGCGGTTGCCCGTGCGCTGCGGCAAGCAGACATGCACGAGGTTCGCGTCATCCAGACAGGTATCGGCAAGGCGGCCGTGCTGCGAGCGCTCGCCGATGCAACTGCGGTGCAGGACCGCGAACCCGAGAAGGTCGGAGGCACCCACGGAACACTCATGATCCTCGCGGGGGCGTGCGGAGGATTGATCCTCACGCAGGATGTGCCGCGGATCGCGGCGGTGATTGATGAGCACGGCGGTCGATGGACCCCGCGATTCTCAGATCCAGCCGGGGTTACGCTGGTAGCCGTTGATCAGGTCGTCGCAACCCCGGCAGAGAAAGCCGCAGTCGCCGCGCGGACGGGCGCGTCCATCGTGGATATGGAGACGCATGCGTTCGCGGCGGAATGCCAGCGACGCGGTGTGCCTTGGGCGGTGGTTCGCGGTGTGAGCGACACACCCGAAGAAACGCTCCCCGCGGAAGTCATCAGATGGGTCAAGCCCGACGGCGGAACGTACGCCGCTCGGGCGGCTTGGGACTTGCTTTGCAAGCCGCTGCTCGTCCCGCACATCGCAGGCGTTGTGCGGCGAGCCAATCGTGTGTTGCCGCTTGTTGGCGCGCGCGTGGTGGAGATTGCTCGCGGGTGGACTTCGCAAGGCGCCGGATCGCCAGCGATTCCTCCCGATGACGTCACATCGTCGGTTGTTCCATTGCCGATTCCACGCGCTGTGCCACTGGTGCTTCTCTTCGGCGGTACTTTTGACCCGCCGCACCTCGGTCATGTGCAACTTCCACAGCGTGTGCGGAGCGTGCTTGAAGCGCGCGATGATTGCGCCGGGGCGGCATGGATTGTGTACGTGCCCGCGGCAACTTCTCCCCACAAGCTCGACCGCCCGATGGCCGCCGATGATGACCGTGTTGCCATGCTGCAGATCGCCAGTCGAGGAGTGGAGCGGACCGCGATATGGGTTGACGAGATCGCCCGGTCGAAGGACAGCGGCAGCCCGAGCTTCACCGTGGAGACGCTCGAACGTGCAAGAGGGTGGCTGGATGCAAGGGGAGACGCCGCGACGAAGCTGCGGCTGCTAATCGGGGCGGATCAGGCGTCGGCGTTCCACCGGTGGCGGGAGCCAAGGCGGATCATCGAGCTCGCCGAGCCGGTCGTCATGACGCGCGGGGAGAGCGGAAGCAACCCGTCATTGATCCTGGCCGCGCTTCGCGCCACGGGCTTCTGGTCCGCGACCGAAGTCGAGGAGTGGGGGGGGCGGATCGTGCCTGTCGGCCGGATCGATGCCAGCGCGACGGAGATTCGTCGGGCAATCGCCGGGGGGAACGCGGCGGCAGCCGTTGGCATGTTGCCTCCGGGAATGGTCGAGTTCATCCGCGAACGCGGGCTGTACGGGTCATCGGAGCCAAGGTAGGACGACCCCGGGGGCGGGTTTGCCCCCCAACCCGGCCCCAACTCGGCCCCCACCCGGACCAGAACGGCCCGGGTGTCCGCCCAGTAGCCTGGGGTGCGTTCGTGGCGGGTTTGCGTCACGCGGGCGGTACCTTCCGGTACACTTTGTGTCCCCATTCGCACCACACCCGGGCGTTGGCCACCCCGGCCGTCCGGCCACTTTTTGGAGAACCTTTCATGTTGACTACTCGAAGTTTCTGTAAGGCCGCGATCGGAGCCGCCGCGATCGGTTGCGGCTTGATGCTTTCTGGCTGGGCGCCGACAACGGAGCCCGCAAAGAAGTCGTACGTGTTCGGCGTGATCGCCAAGAGCCAGTCCAACCCGGTGTTCCAGGCCGCACGTACCGGGGCTGAGGACATGGCCAAGGAACTGTCCAAGAAGCATGGCGTCGATGTCAAGATCAACTGGCGCACCCCCAACAACGAGGATGCCCAGCAGCAGGCCCAGTTCCTTGAGCAGCTTGTCTCACAGGGCGTAGACGGCGTGTCCATCTCCTGCTCGGATGGAAAGCTGCTCAAGAGCGCGATCGACGCCGCCGTCGACAAGGGTGTCGAGGTCGTCACCTTCGACTCCGACTCGCCCGAGAGCAAGCGATTTGCGTACTACGGCATCGACGATGAAGCAGCCGGCAAGAAGGTCATGGAAGAACTCGCCAAGGCGATGGGGGAGAAGGGTGTCGTCGCGATTCTGGCGGGCAACCAGAACGCCCCGAATCTTCAGGCACGCGTCCGTGGCGTGAAGGAACAGGCCAAGAAGTACGCGGGCATCACGATCAAGGATACCTACTACCACGCCGAGACGGCCGCCGAGGCCGCACAGCGTGTGCAGAGCGTGCAGAGCTCCAACCCCGATATCACCGGGTGGGCCATGGTCGGCGGGTGGCCGCTGTTCACGAAGAATGCCCTCGATGGCGTGTACCAGCAGGCCAAGGTGGTGTCGGTCGATCATCTGCCCGAGCAGCTCGTGTATGTCAAGAGCGGTCAGGTGCAGGCGCTGATCGGCCAGGATTGCTATGGCTGGGGAGCTGAAACCGTGAAGATGCTCTTTGAGAAGGTCCACGAGAACAAGAAGCCCGCGAAGGTTGTCAATAACTTCGAGTTGAGCGTTGTCACCCAGGACAGCGTCAGCAAGTACGAGGGAATCTGGGAGAAGTGGCTCGGAAAGAAGTAACCAAACTCGTCCTCTCCCGCACCCCTGCACACTGATGCAGATGCAATCGTCGCTCGCCGGGCGGAGGAAACTCCGCGCGGCGGCTTTGTCAGAGGACTTTCGGGGCATTGTGCGCAGGGCGGCAGAACTGATGGAATCGAACGCACAAACTGGGAATGCCACCACGGGCCGGATCGTTGCCGGCACCGAAGCGCTGGTGGTCCTGCGCGCTGATGGCATCTCCAAGCGCTTCGGCATCACCCAGGCCTTGAGCAACGTGAGCGTCTCGTTTCGCGCGGGCGAGGTGCACGCGCTCATGGGGGAGAACGGTGCGGGCAAGAGCACCCTGGGCAAGGTCATCTCGGGATTGCACAAGCAGGATGCGGGGGTCGTGCGGATCGCTGCCGCGGGTGGAAGCCTTTCCGGCGAGCAGGGACGCGCACTCCGCCCGGGTTCGATCGAAGATGCCTACGACGCCGGCGTGCGGATCGTGCACCAGGAACTGTCGCAATGCCCGAACCTGAGCGTCGCGGAGAACCTTTGCCTTCATGATCTTCCGCGGAACCGGCTGGGCCTGGTCGACTTCCGCGAGGCCGAACGCCGCGCGGCGAGGTTGCTCGCAAGGCTTGAGCCCACGATTGATGTGCGAGCCATGCTTGGAACGCTCTCCCCCGGACACCGGCAGATCGTCCAGATCGCGCAGAGTCTGGATGAGCGAACCGGCGCAAACGCGGAAGCGGGGGATGGGGTGGGAGCGGGCGGAGCCAGGGTGATCGTGCTCGACGAGCCAACAAGTTCGCTCGCGGTCGCGGAGGTTGATCGGCTGCTTGAGATCGTCAGGCAACTGGCCTCCGAAGGCCTCACGCTCATCTACGTTTCGCACCGGATGGGCGAGATCTTTGCCGTCTGCGATCGTGTCACCGTTTTGCGCGATGGGCAGTATGTGGCGACCTCGAACGTCCGGGACATCGATGAATCGACGCTTGTTGAGCAGATGATCGGGCGCAAAGTCAGCGGAACATCCCGCGCTGGACGGGCGACCGCGGCGTCAACCTCCTCCGCCGATGATGGGGACGGGGCAACAAAGAGTGCAGCACCGATCAAGGGCCTGCAGGTTCGAGGGTTGAGTTCCCCGGGAAAGCTGATCGACGTGTCGATCGATGTGCGGCCCGGTGAGGTGGTGGGCGTGGGCGGGCTCGTGGGTGCCGGGCGTTCAGAGTTGCTCGATGCGATTTTCGGGCTGGATCGACGCGCGACGGGGCATATCACGGCCAACGGTCTGGTCGTCTGCAACGGCAAGCACGCCGGCGCGAAGCGATCAATCCTCGCGGGGATCGGCTATGTGCCCGAGGACCGCAAGCTGCAAGGATTGTTCTTCCAGCTTGGCGTAGGTGAGAACATTGCCGTCCCGGTCATGCCGCGTTTGGCGAACTGGGGCTTTCGAGCACTGTCCTCGGAGCGTCGGCTGGTGGGAGATCGATTGCGCGAGTTCCAGGTGAAGACGGCCACGGCGGGCTCCCTCCCGGGCGAACTCTCTGGGGGGAATCAGCAGAAGCTGCTGCTCGCACGGTGGATGGGGGCCGAGACCAGCGTGCTGCTGCTGGATGAGCCAACCCGCGGGATCGACGTCGGCACCAAGAGCGAGGTTTACCGGTTGGTATCTGCCGCGGCCGATGCGGGAGCCGCGGTGCTGCTGGTCTCCAGCGAGATGCCCGAACTGCTCATGCTCTCTGACCGGGTGGTAGTCCTGTGCGCGGGTCGTATGACCGGTGAACTCAAGGGCGAGCGCATGACGCAGACGGAGATCCTGCGGCTGGCGACCACCGAAGTTGCCGCTGCGATGGCGGGCTGAGCCGGCTTTCGCGCGGGTTACTCAACATTCGCAAGCAAACGAAAAAGCCCCCACCCTGGAAGGGAGGGGGCTTTGGTCAACGTCTCACTGCCCACAGGCAGGTCTTACGGAACGCAGGGGCCTGTGCCCGTTGCGAACCAGATGGACAGGAAGGCGAAGATCGCCGGGACACCGTTGGTGCCGCCGTAGTTGCGGGCGACGGGGTCATTGGCGAACCAGGCCGACAGGAAGCAGAAGATGTCAGGAACGCCAACGGAGCCGTCCTGGCACCAGTCGGCATCGCAGAAGCCGCCACCGGTGCCGGTGAGCACTACGTACTGCGTGCCCGAGATGGTGTCGAAGTTCACCAGCCGAGGCTCGCCCAGGTTGCCGGCCCCATCGGGCAGGCTGCCGAGGACCTGGTTGGAGAGGAACGTTGAGTCACCGTTGCCGATGAAGCCCGCCACCTTGATCGGGCTCGTGCCATCCCAGCCGAGTTCATCAAGGTCGATGACGATCTCCATTCCCTCGGTAGCGCCGGCCGCGCCCGCGGCATCAATGTCGGTCACGCCGATGAGGTTTCGATTGCTCATGACCGCCTGGAACATGCCGTCACGCGGTGCGGTTGCCGGATCGTTGATCCAGTTGTCCCAGTTGGCCACTGTCAGATCGAACGGCGCGAAGATCGCGCGGAACGCGTCGAGCACGAGGCCCGATTCACGCGGGGCGTACGCCGAGTAGATGTCCGCCGTGAAGTCATCCTGCAGACGGATGCCGTTGCGCTGGATGTCGCCCGGATCGAGGCCGACGCAGCAGAAGTTGCTACCGTCGAGCGTGAGGAGTGTCCCTGACGGCTTGCCCTGGAAGGTGCCGTAGTCGAGGCTGAAGGCATTGCCGCCGCCGACACCCGCGCGTCCGTTTGTCCGCACGACCGCCGAGTCGACGACGCTGCGAGCGCCGTTGGTTTCTTCAAAGTGCAGGACCATGTAGTAATCGGCCGCGAAATCGGCATCGAAGGTCAAGCCGGCATCGATGCCGTTGTTTCCGAGGCGGTTGATGACGCCCTGCCCGCCCTCGGCAAGACCGACACGGACGTTGTCGCCGCGCATGGCGTTCTGACCTTCGCCGGCGATCGCGTCAAACAGAAGGTGCAGGCGGTGCTGCTCATTGCTGCTCTTCAAGTTGCCGGTGATGTGAAAGTAGAGCTTGTTGTTGGGCTCATCGAGGTAGGAGTACACGGCGTTGAGTTCCGACCCGAACGCCAGACCCGCATCCGGGAGCGTGGGGGGGCAGCTGGCGACGCCGATGATGCCCGCGACACCGTTGTTGGTGGTGCCGAGGAAGCCGCCCGAGCCGCCGCCGTTGGTCAGAACCTGCGAGAAGTCCGCAAACCAATCCGGAGATCCGCCGCCGCCGCGGAAGGAGATGTAGTAGTCGGCCTCGAATCCGGAATCGAAGGTCATGCCGTTGTGGGTGTTGAGCCCTTCAGCGCCGGAGTTGTCGTTCCGCACGACGTTCTGGCCGCCGGCCTGGCTGTCGATCCACATGTTGAACTTGTTGAAGTTCGTTTCGACGTTTCCGGAGACGAATACGAAGAGATAGGTCTGCGGACCGTCGCCCAGGTCGGCCTCGCGCACCTGGGCGTAGAGGGCGTTGAGCTCGGAGCCGTTGGCAAAGCCCGTCTGGCCGAGAGTCGAGTTGCCAAAGCCGGTGTCGACCGTCTGCACGGTGATCGGCGCGCCGTACGAGCTGACATCGAGCGTGCCGTCGATGGTGGGCGCAGTCGCCGCCGAGACGATGTTCGGGATCGTCGCGAACTGGGTCCCCGCAAAGTTGTTCAGGTCGATCTGACCCAGCGGCGAGGCACCGCCGATGAAACCTCCCGTACCGTTGCCGCCGAGGTTGCCCTGCGGCGCGGCGAAGCCGGGAAGGAACTGGTTCGACAGATAGTCATACCCGCCGCCGTTGATGTACGTGATGATCCGGATGTCGCCGGTCGGATCGTTGATCTGTGAGAAAGGAATCGCGAACTCGATGCCGGTCGTGACCGCGGCCGCAGCGATCTGATCAGCGGCATTGGGTGCTGCGCCTCCGACACCGGCGGTGTTGGAGTTGTTGATCGCGATGCGGATGCCGTTCCCGACCGGGAAGCAGGGTGGCTGCGAACCGGGGTTGCTGTCGCCGAACCCTGTCGGGTTGGTCTGCAGCCACTTGGCAGCGCCATAGAGCGCGGCATCCGCGGCGTCGATCTTGCCGTCGAGAACCGGCTGGCCGAGGGCAGTGCCCGCGATCAAAAGCAAAGTTGCGGCGGTTAGAGTCGGGTACATCATCGAAAACCTCTCCTGTTTGACCGTCCCCGGACGGTGCCGACACGGGCAGCCTACCCCCGGTCCGAGCGGGGCTTTCCGGGCGATTGTGCGTTGTGTATAACAGCATACAGGCAGGGCCCGTCGGGGCAACGAAAATCAGTCCGGGCAGACCCATCGCCCACGTTCCGGCGGCCAAAATGCTGTGATCCGGCAACCGTTTCCCGGCCAAACTGACCGAGTTCCGACTTAGCCGACTCTTGAGATGCACGGGGAAGGAACGCCCCGGTCGTCCAAGGGCCGGATATTTCTTTTCTTCCATTGGACCCTTTGTTGCAGTCCCGGGTTTGAGTCTTTAGACTTTCTTTATGACCGCCACACACAGAGCTGTTTCTGGTGCGTACAGATCGCATCAAGACCCCATTCCGCGGGTGGCACATACTGGAGCGACCATGACTCTTCGGCAACGGCTGTCGCGACGCGGGTTCACTCTTATCGAACTCCTCATCGTGATCGCGATCATCGCGCTGTTGGTGGGCATCCTGCTGCCCGCCCTCGGCAAGGCCCGTCAGAGCGCCCGCTCCGCGGCGTGCCAGAACAACACGAGGCAGATGGGCCTGGGCATGACTCAGTACGCCGGCACCTGGAAGGACTGGTACCCCGTCATGCCTCGCCCGCCGGTCTATGCCAACCCGAGCTTCATGGACGGTCAATGGGTGTACGGCGGTGTGGCAGGTCTGTTCAGCCTGTTCCAGCTTGGCGATGCCACTGGCCCCGGAGCCGGCGCGGGATACACCGGCACGGGCAATCCGGAAACGTCCGCATACTTTGGCGGAAACACCGTTCCGCTGATGGAACCCTTCATGGATGGGTACGGTGTGCTGACCTGTCCTTCCGACAAAGAAGATGCCTACTTCAACGCGGTCACTCCGCCGGGCTCAGGCAATCTCGGTTCCGCAACATTCAAGATCCCGCGCATCGCCGCGACGAAAGAAGACGTCATCAGCTACAACATCAGCTACCTCTACATCGTGGGCCTGAAGACCGATGAGCCGGTGATCCTCAAGCCCGCGCCGATCTGGGGCGACGAGACACTCGGACCGGATGTCGGGACTGATGCCTGGTACGGCGCGGGCGGCGGCAACGCCAACAACGCCACGCTCGCGCAGTCACGCCCCGGCTACTACGGACCCCGCGATAACCATGGCCGCGCAGGCGCGAACTTCGTATTCACCGACGGACACGTCGACTTCCTCAAGGACAATGTCCACAGGACATTCTTCGATTCGGCCAGCACCAGCGGCCAGAGCGTCAACGTCGTGCAGCCCAATCGCAGCAACCGCGTGCAGACGATCGACTGATCGCACTCACTGCGGCGGGAAGAGGAACTCCAAGGCCGGGCCGAAGCGTTCCGCCCAGGCGTTCTCGTTGTGCTGCGCATTCGCACCAATGACAAACATGGCCCGTGCCTCTGCCAGCCCCTTGCCCGCGAGCAACTCCTCGAACGCGCGAGCCGACTCCACATACTTTGCCGCCGCGCTGGCATCGGGAACTTCGCGTCCGCCCATGCCGAAGTAGACCTTGACGGGCCAGTTTCGCTTGGCGGAAAAGTGGTTGAAGCCCGCGTTTCGATTGGCGGTAAGCGGGGTGCTCTCGGCGAGCGCCTTGCCGAACACCGACGGCTTCTCGGTCGCCACTTCCAGAGCCATCACGCCGCCCAGCGATGCGCCGCCGATGCCGCGGTGCTCCCGCATCTTCTTCGTCCGGAACGAGCGCTCTACCCGCGGCACAACTTCGCTCACGAGGAACTGCACGAACTCCTGGCCCCGGGGAGTGACGCCATCGAGCGCTTCGTACGGCAGATACTCCGCCGCGCGGTCCGCGCCGGCGTGCGGAATCCCCACGATGATGAGCGGCTCGATCTTCCCCTCGGCGATCAGCCTCGCGGCGGTCTCATCGGCCTGCCACTCCGCGGGCACGCCCGGAGCCTTGTCAAAGATGTTCTGTCCATCGAGCAAGTACAGAACCGCGTAGTCGCGGTCGGCGTTCGCTGCATCGTCATAGCCCGGTGGCAGCCACACGATCAGGTCGCGCCGGATCGGCCCTGCCCCTCCGCCAAGAACATCGACGCGGCGGATGCTGCCCGCGCTCACCTTGATCTCGCGATACGGGCTTCCAGCGAGCTTGGCCGGGTCGAGCTCGCGTTGGTCGCCCCATGCTTCGACAGCAAGCTCGATCACCGGCTGTTCGCCCGCCGCGAGCTTGGACGCATCGACCTCGGGCAGGAGCCGGTTATCGATGTTCTCAAAGCCCGCCGTCATCTCGGTATTGTCCCACGAGCCGCGGGTGAACTTGAAGGCGACGCGCGAGTCGAGGGTGGGCTTGCTCCAGGCGATCTGCCATTTCCCGTCAGACCGCCGCGAGAGTTTCATCTTCTGATCGCCGGGGTTCCAGCCATTGTGGCTGGAGGCCATGAAGATGGGGGACTCGGTGCTGGCGAGCTTCGCCTTGTCGTTGACGACCACGATGAAGCCCTGATCCAGCGACTCGGGCTGGACCATGCGGGGCTGGGCGTTGGCGGCGGGGGCGAAGGCGCAGGCCGCGGCGAGGAACATGATGGCAAGGAGGTGGTCAAGGCGCATCGGCTGGCTCTCCGTCGGTGATGGATGACGGAGAGTGTACCGGCGGGTTGGGGTGCCGGGGGCGGTCGGATACGCGACCCGGTTCAACAACCCGCGAACCAGAGACTCAGGAACGTGAAGACATCCGGCACCTGGATCAGGCCGTTGCCGTCGACGTCCGCAGCCGGGTCGGATGCGAACCACGCTGAGAGGAATGCGAAGATATCGGGAACCTGCACCTGGCCGTTACCGTCGAAATCCGCTACGCAAGAGCCTTGGACCGTGAATGTGCGCACTTCGGACTCGTCGTATCCCGGTTGCGACTCCGAGACGATCTTCCAGGAGTAAAGGCCGGGAGGGAGGGCGTCGGATATTGGCAGTGTGAACTCGGCCTCCAGAAGTTCGTCGTAGACCCTGAATGGATCATCGGTGAGCGTGTCGGCACCTGAATAGATGAAGAGGGTTGACGACCATTCTCCGGGGACAGGTTCCCACTCGAACGCCGGAGTCGACGTTGCCAGCATCCGAGAATCCAATGGAGCAATCAGTGATGGCACTGCGCCGCTCGTATATTGCACCGCATTGGGGTATATGTTAACTTCTGCTTGTGGCTCACTCGCGCCTTCCGCTGCCGCTACCAGCCTGTCGCGAGCAAGCGCGGGCGACGCGGCGCGAAAATAGGACGAAAGCGCGCCAGCAAGAGCGCCCGGCCCTGGATCCTCGAAGCTTGCGGTAACCTGCACGTCCCCTATGCTTTGTGTGAGAACACTCTCAAGACGGGTCTTCACTCGGTCGAGCGCTTTAGCCATTGGACCAACCCGCTCCGCACCCAGTGCCGTTTCAGCTTGTTGCATGTCGTAGGTGTATGTAATCGTCCACTGTCCGTGGGCCGACGCCGCAGCGATAAATGATGCTGCGAAAAAAATAAGCAGACGCCCTGCGATGCACTGGTGAGTCATGCTTGGGTTCTCCTTTAAGAACGGAACCGACCCACGCTAGCACGAAGCCAGATCGGAGCTACCGGCTGGATGGCACTATTGATTCAAACTTCAGATTGCTGAATTGGTGCCCCAATCGGGGTGGGTGGGTTAGGCTCCCGCTTCGCACGGGGCAAACCACAACGCGAGAAACGCGAAGATGTCCGGTACTCCAATCCCGCCGCCGTCAATATCCGCGCGCGCGTCGCCGGCGAACCAGGCCGAGAGGAATGCGAAGATGTCCGGCACGCCGGGTGCACCGCCGGAGCGGTCAAAGTCCGCCGCGCACGGTGGGACGTTGTGACGCAGCACCAACAGGCCCATGCTCGGGACCCGGATCGACGCCGATTGGGGATGGCCGTGCATCGCCCCGCCAGTGGCATCGATCCGCGGGTTGGTGAGCGTGCCCGGGCCGCCGAAGCGGGCCTTCTGGCTGTTCACGACCTCGAACCATGCGCCGGGCATCGGCAGGCCGAGGTTGTACACCGTGTAGTCGGTGTTGGAAAAGTTGGCGATGACTACACACACATTGCCGTCATCATTCCAGCGGTGCAGCGCGAGCACATCCCCGGTGTCATTGACGTGATACGCGTTGTAGGGCGATGAAGCACGGAAGCTGGAGTTCTCTCGCTTAACGCGGATCATCGTCTTGAAGAAGTCGAAGATGTGCGAGTAGGTGACCTTCTTCGACCAGTCGAGGCGATCCTGCCCTTCGGGCCCGCCGCCGCCAAAGTTCGTATCTTCGAGCCACTCGCACCCCTGCAGGAACATCGGTACGCCCGGCGCGAACATCACCAGCCCGTGCGCGAGCTTGTGCCGCCCCTGTGCAAACTCCGAATCATGTGGGAACGTCGGGTCGATGGTCCTCACCAGCCGCTCGCCACCGCTGCTTGGCCACGCCTCGTCGTGCATCTCGGCGTAGTTGCAGAGTTCCGAGCCGTTGAGCCAGTCCCCGCCCGAGAGGGCACCTGCGATCGCGCTGATATTGGGGTTGCCAAACGCCGCGGCGATGATCGCATCGCGGAGCCGGTCGCCAAATGGGTCCCACCACTGCGCATCAAAGCCCGCGCCGCCCAGGCTCGTCCAACGCGTGATCCAGGGATCGTTGGGCAGTTGTTCCGCGATTGACACGCGGCCCGCGTAGCGGTTGTCCATCTGCTGGTTGTACGCCTGCATCAGGCTCCAGCCCGCGGCCTCCTGCGGCCCGATGTTCATGAAGCTGGTCGCGTCCATGCGGAAGCCGTCGATGCGGTACTCATCGAGCCACATGTGCATGGAGTCGAGCAGGTACGAGCGGACTTCCCCGCGATCAAAGTCGAGCTGCGGTCCCCACGGCGTGCTGACTTCGGGCGTGTCGTAGTACACCTGTCCGCCGTCGAAGTTCCACAGGATGTTGTCGGTCGCCGAGTGGTGGTTCCAGACGATGTCCAGTAGCACGGCGATGCCGTGGGAGTGGAACTCATCGATCATCGCCTTGAGCTCGGCGGGCGTGCCATACTTGGATTCTGGCGCAAACTGGGTGATCGGGTTGTAGCCTGCGGAGTAGTCCCAGGGGAACTCGTTGATCGGGGTCAGCTCGACAGCGTTGACGCCGAGCTCGACCAGATGACCGATGCGATTCTTCACGTCGGTGAAGGTCGCGGGAAGCGACGCAGGCCCGTACGGGTCGTTGCGTCCTGCGAACGTGCCGATGTGCAACTCGTAGATGACCAGGTCTTCCCGCGCCGGTGTTTGAAAGCCATCGGATTGCCAGGTGTAAGCCAGGGGGTTCACGACCTGCGAGAGATAGTTCCCGCCGCTGGGTGTGATGCGGCGTGCACGCGGATCGGGCCGCCAGTGCGCGCCCGGCTCAAAGTAATACTGGTACGTGGCGTTCGCGGGAAGAATCGGCACGTACCGAGTGAACGTCTCGCCGACCTTGGTCATGGGGTGCGCAAGCGAGTTGCCGTTGAACGCGCCTCGCACATACGCCTGCGTCGGTGTCGGCGCCCAGACCTTGAACACCGCGCCGCCGCCCGAGACCGGTGTCGAGCCGAGCGGGGCGTGCGACAAGGTTGCGAAGTTCACGACGAAGCCTCCTGAAGGCGGCTCATTTTCAACAACACCCCCTGCCGCGCCCACGACTGTGTAGTAGTCGCTGTCGCTCCCATCGGTCGCCTCAAAGATGTAGGAAACCGAGCTGGTAGCGGTCGAGGCCGGGATCTGCGCCGCCCAGAGCTGATACGGGCCGCGGCTCTCGATCACCGCGGCGTTCACCCACACCGGTGCCGCGGCGTCGATCGTGTATCGCACCCGCACCGCCGTCAGATCATCGGAGTAGGCCAGGAATCGAACCTGAAACGCCTCGCCATTGACCGGGCACCACGGCCTCAGGTCGTTGGGCTGGCGGTGCGAAAGCCCGTTCCACTCAACGTTGTTGTCGGGGGCGGCACCAATCACCAGCATGATCGCGGCAAGGAATCCGAGCATCTCCGGTAACTCCTGAACATAAAAGGGACAAGGTGCGTGGGCGGAGGGTGAGAAGTGACGGGAAGATCGCCCAGTTTGTCAGACGCGCGCTGACGAGGCACTGATATGGAGTCTACCGATGCCCCCGCGAACGCAAGCGGAAAGCCTCCGACAGCGACGATTTCAGTGGTTCGCGGGCTGGATGGGTTCTGGATTCGGTCAAACTGCCCGTCGCGGACCGAATGTCCTGAGACTGGGACCGAGCGATCGCAAGCGCGAGTAAAAGTGGGGGAGGCGCCTGTGCGCCCTTCGCATCCGTCTGTCGAAGGGATCATCGCGGATCCGGTAATTTTCCTCGACATTTCCCCTTCAACTCGTATCTTGTATGCCAGAGAGATCATGCGCCGGGGAAATGTTTCAGCCCGACGCGGCACCTGTACACGCCGGGTCTTCCGGCAGGAGAGAGAGAAATGACTCGGATGTTGACTGCGCTCGCGGTTGCGGGCTTGGCGGCCGGAGCGGCAAACGCTCAGGTCGATGGTTCGATTCTCGGTGATGGCTACGGCGCACCGTACGCGGTGCAGACGGTCGAGACGCAGTTCGGCGACGGCAATCCGAACGGTGGAAGTGAGTTGAACGCAGCGTACGCCCGCATCAGCGGCGGCCGATTCTACCTCGCGCTCACCGGCAACCTCGAGAACAACTTCAACAAGCTCGAGATCTTCCTTCAGACAGGCCCGGGCGGCAACAACGTCTTCGACAGCGCCGGTAACGATGGAACGGGCGCCATGGATGGCATGACGTTCTCAGGCGGGTTCGCGCCCAACTACCACCTGATCGCGCGTCGCGGGAACGGCGGATTCGATCTGGATTTTGCCAACCTCGTCACCCAGTCCGCCAGCGGCTACTTCGGGATCCTCAACGGCGGCGACTTCGGCACAGGCGCGACCGGCACGGGCATCAATGGTCAGGCGATTGAAGTCGGCTTCGACGGGTCCAATGTCGCCGGCGTCGTCGGCGGCACGGGTCCCGCCAACCAGGCCGCCGCGTTGGCCGTCACCACCGGCCTTGAACTCAGCATCGCCCTCTCAGACCTCGGACTCTCCGGCCTCGAAGGCGAGACGATCTGTGTCATGGCGTTCCAGAACAACCAGGGCCACAACTACGCCTCCAACCAGTTCCTGCCGGGCCTCACCGCTCCGCAGGGCAATCTTGGCGGCGATGGCCTCGGCGGGTTCAACGGCAGTCTCTCGCAGATCAACCTCAACAACTACCAGCCCGAGGGGTACTTTGTTGTAGCGGTGCCCGCACCGGGCGCGCTCGCGGTCCTCGGCCTGGGCGGCCTCGCCCTTGCCCGTCGCCGCCGCTGATTCGTATCTGAACTCGGTCACAACGACACGAAGCACGCCGGTCCCTCGGGGCCGGCGTGTTCATTTTTGCGTGGGCAGAGGTCGCTCTTCAACCACCTCGGGAGCGACGCCACTCTTTCTCAATGACATCCAGCGCGGCCTGCGTTTCCTC
>JBBRUT010000008.1:0-53849 GCA_038247555.1 Phycisphaerales bacterium
GGCAGGCTCTACGAAGGCCCCCTCGGCCTCGCCGGCGAGATCGGCCGCATCCGCCTCCGCGATGATGGCCCTGTCGGCTTTGCCAAACGCGGCAGCGCCGAAGGATTCCTCTCCGGACCCGGCATGAGCCAGCTCGCCGACCAGGAAGCCCTCATCTGCATCCAGCGCGGCGAGAAGTCTCGCCTGCGCGACACGATCGAGTCGGGCGCAAAGATTCGTGCTGAGGATCTGTGCGCGGCCTCCGCCGGGGGCGATGCCGCGGCCCGCCGCGTGACCGACCGCCTCGCCACCGAACTCGGCCGCCTCTGCACCATCCTCACCGACATCCTCAACCCCGATGTCATCGTCCTGGGCACCATCGGAACCGCCTACCCCGAGCTCTTCATCCCCGGCGCAGCCCGCCACATGCTCGATGAAGGCGTCCTGGCCGCCGCGAAGCACGTTCGCATCGTGCCCTCCGCGCTCACCCACCGCGGCGACCAATCAGCTCTGGCAATCGCGGCAAGGCTTGCCGTTTGACCCATCGCGGGATTCCGCTCGCGCCGACCATGTTTTTATCGGTACGTCCCGAGAACCCACCAGTCTGGGAAGGGGATCGCGTTCTGCGCGGCGGCCAGTGGGCCCGCGAGCTTCGTCTCGTGGCGTGCTGCACGGCCGGATCGCATCTTTCCCTTGTCGCTTGAGCCTGCCCGCACGGGCGAGCTACCCAAGCGGCTCCACTGAAAGGGAAAACATGAAGACTCGCACCATGACTGTCTCTGCCTGTGTCGCCTTCGCCGGATTCGCTTCCATCGCGCAGGCCGATCCGCAGTACACGACCGTGAACCCTGCGCCGGGCTCCGAGCTGGGCCACGCCGCGATCCTGACGAACATGTATGGCGGCACATGGACCTCCTCGGGAGTCAACGTCTCCAGCGGCGTCTCGACGGCAATGCGGATCATGGATGCCGGTGCGCCCTCGGGTGGAGGTGTGGGTTTGCCGCTCAACGCCATCGAATCGTCGCAGGATGACATGTGGTCCGTGGCCGGTGGTCTGTTCGTCACGGTCACGGCCAAAGCCCGGTTTGCGGGCGACAGCCACATCTTCGGCTGGTTTGATGACACCCAGCTCGACCCCGCCTTTCAGCCAGTCATCGGGACCGGAACGTTCGATGCCCCGGTCACGATCGAACTCAGCCCGATGTTCCGCTGGGCGCTGCAGAACGTTTCAACGGGACGCACCTTCTCGTCTCTTCCGATGACCAACCTTGGCGCGGGGGCGCGCTCGGGTGAGAGCTTCGACCAGCTTGTCTCGTACCTCATCACCGGGACCGGCGGCCTCAACGAGGTCGCGCTCTTCTGGGAAGACCGCATCGGCGGGCAGGGCGCCGACTACGACTACAACGACGCCGTTGTCACCGTCTCGGTTGTTCCTGGCCCCGGCACCGGCGTGCTGGCCGGCCTCGGACTCCTCGGCCTCGCCGGCCGCCGTCGCCGCTGATCCTCGTTCGATGAGAGTTCCCCACCAGGCCCTTTCGGTTCATGGTGTTCCCTCCGTGCGCGGCCCCGCATCCAGCGGATGCGGGGTCGTTTTTCCTTCCACTCACCGCCCATGCGTCAGCCGCTTGCGGTCCTGCTTCCCGTACGTCACAATCTCCACGTGCGTGACCCGGCTGCCCAACCCATTCCGATCGCCTCCATCATCGTGCCAACGTATCAGGAAGCCGCTGTCATCGCCACCCTTATCCGAAGGCTCGATGATGTCCGTGAACGTGCCGGGCTCGACTTCGAGCTCATCGTCGTTGACGACAACAGCCCCGACGGCACCGCCGCGGCTGCCCACGCGCTTGAAGCCCCGTGGGTCCATGTCATCGAACGCCGCGCCCCGCGAAGCCTGGCCGGCGCTGTCCTCGATGGCTTTGTCCACGCGCGCGCTGACATCCTGCTAGTCATGGATGCTGACCTCACCCATCCGCCCTCCGCCGTCCCGGATCTCATCGCAGCCATCCGCTCCGGCGGGCAGATGGCCATCGGATCGCGCTACGTCGAAGGCGGAACAACCGACGCTCGCTGGCCGTGGACGCGGCGGGCCGCCAGCACATCCGCGACCCTGCTCGTCCGTCCCCTTGTCCACACCACCGATCCGCTCTCCGGCTTCTTTGCCATTCGCCGCGAGGTGCTCAGCGACGCCGGACCAATCCACGCCCAAGGGTTCAAGATCGGCCTCGAGCTTCTCGTCCGGGCACGCATCCGCAGGCCCATCGATATCCCCATCAACTTTACCGACCGGGCGAGGGGCCTCAGCAAAGCCTCGTCGCGTGAAGCATGGCGATTCTTCGCACAGGTCACGCGGCTGTACGCGCTCGCCATCGCCCGCATCGTCGGATTGACCAGCCATCGCTCGTCAACGCCGGATGCCAAGGGGCATGCATGACACCCGCACCATGCCAGCCTCGCGGCCACACGTGGCTCTGTGCTTTGATCCTCACTCTCGCCTGCGCGGCGGTGTTCTGTGGCGTGGCCCGCAGCAGCATCCTGCACTGGGACGATCGCTACCACACCGTCGAGAACCCCTGGTTCCAGACAATCAATCGCGAGAGCTTTACACACTTCTGGGCCGAGCAGTACGGCAACCTCTACATCCCCGTGGCCTACAACGTGCTCGCCGGTGAGATCTGGCTCACGCAGCGGGCAACCGGCGACCCCAACATCGAGTCACTCGGCCCGCTGCTGCTCCAATGCTTCAAGCTCCTTCTCCACACCCTCGCGGCCATCATGGCGTTCTTCATGATCCGGCGATTCACCCGAAGCGATTGGCCGGCTCTCGCGGGCACACTTCTTTTCGCGCTCCATCCTCTTCAGGCCGAGTCCGTCGCATGGATCTCCGAAACCCGCGGCCTGCTCGGCTCGGTCTTCGGCCTCGCAAGCATCCTCGCGCTCTCTCGCTGCACTCAGGATCTCCCCGCTCAGGCCTCGCTGGCCGCCGAACGCTCCCGCGCGCTTCGAACCTCAGTAGGCATGGGAAACCTCGCGACACAACTCTCGTGGTGGTTCATCGCCGCGATACTTCTCTCCGCCGCGTTGCTCTCCAAGCCCGCCACCGTCGCCATCCCCCTCATCGCTATGGCGTGGCTGTGGGCCATTGGCACACCATCGAAGCGCATCGCAATCACCGTCGCGCCGTTGCTTCTGCTTTCAGCCGCCACGGTCATCATCACGCAATCCGTGCAGGTCGCCTCCATCCTCCCCGATGCTCCAGCCTGGTGGCAACGGCCGCTCATCGCGGCAGATGCCGCCCTCTTCTACATCGCCAAACTGCTCTGGCCGATCGGGCTCGCGCCCGACTACGGACGCACTCCCACCTTTGTGCTGGCGAAGTGGAGCGGCTGGTGGCCGTGGCTCGCCCTCTTGCTCGCGGCCGGGGCCACACTCACCGCCTGCTATGCTGCCCGCCGTTCGCGCATCGCCCTCGCCTCCCTCTCCATCTCGCTGCTCGCACTTCTGCCGGTACTTGGCTTTTCCACTTTCCACCATCAAGCAATTTCAACCGTCACCGATCGCTACGCATACCTCGCACTCCTCGGCCCGGCCACCCTGCTTGGGATGTGGCTCGCGCGTTCCCGCAAAGCAACTCCCCGGCTCGTCGTGGCGATCGCCATCGCCGCGTGCGCGTGGCTTTCGTTCGTTCAGATCCGGCACTGGCGCACCGACGAATCACTCTGGCGGCACGCGATCGCCGTGAACCCTTCAAGCCCGGTCGGCCACAACAACCTCGGACGCGAGTATCAGCGGCAGGGACGACTCGCCGATGCCGAGCCGCACTTGCTTCGCGCCGTCGAGCTGGATCCGGATTCCGCAAGCACGCTCATCAACCTCGGGGAGCTGCGATCGGCGCAGAACCTGCCCGCGGAGGCCGAGGCCCTGTATCGCCGCGCGGTCGGACTTTCGCCCGCGGATGTCCGTGGCCTGATCGACCTTGGGATTCTGCTGGCCCAGACAGGCCGCGATGCCGAGGCGGGTGGCGTTCTCCGGCGTGCGATCGATCTGCAACCGGATCATCCGGAGGCGCAGATCAATCTTGCGGTGCTGGAGATGCGTGCGGGCCGACTGGATGCCGCATCGGCTCGGCTCGAAGGCGTCGTCGCGAATCGCCCTTGGCATCCGCAGGCGCTGTACAACTTGGCGCTGGTGCGTGCTGGGCAAGGCCGGTGGAAGGAGGCCGCGGAACTGTGGGACCGGGCGATCGCGGAGGGGATCGCGACGGTTGAAGCGTTTCTGCGGTGCGGGGATGCGTATGTTCGCGCGGGGATGCTCGTGGAGGCGGAGCGGACCTATCTGGCGGCGATTGTCGTGCACCCGACTTCGTACGAGCCATTCAACAATCTCGGGCTGCTGCACATCCGACAGGGACGCGTGGCGGATGCGGTGCGGGCGTTTGAGCGGGCCGCGGCGGTTGCGCCCGATGCTCCCGAGCCGCGAGAGAATCTGCTTGCGGCCAGAAAGCTGCTTGAGCGCGCCGAGTAGCGTTACGCGGCGGCACAGCGCCTTCGCCGCAGGAAGACCGCCGCGCCAGCGCCCAGGAGCGCGAGCGAGCCAGGCGCGGGAATGTTGCTTGCGAGCATGACCGCGCTGGTGCCGTTTGCGAGCTGCACGCCGTAGGCAAAGTCGCCGGCCTCGTTCAGGCCGTCGGGGTTGAAGGTCAGCCCTGTGACGGTGGAGTCGAGCAGTTCATCGCCCAGGGCGATGAGCGTGCTGATGGGGCTGCCGAAGAGGTCGCCGTACTCAATGCGCTGCACGGCGCCACCAAGACCATCGGTCCGCGCGAAGACGACCGCGCCTGCCTCATTGGCTCCCGGCTCGGAGAAATCGAGACCGGGACCGAAGAAGTTCTCGCCGCGGATGGTGATGATCGAGCCGCCACTGATGGGCGAGGCAAATACGCCGCGCAGCCCGGCCGACGATTGCGTCGCGGTGAACACGGCGGACTGCTGAGAGACCGCGGGATCGCTGAAGTCTGTGAACTCCTGGAGAACGGGGATGGTGCCCCGGAAGCCGCCGGGCGATGCGGCAAAGAGCCCCTGGCCGATTGCGCTGCTTCCGCGCGTCACGACATCGCCGCTTGAAGTTTGTGCAGCGCGGCCCTCGGGTGTGAAGGCATCGTTGCCGCCCACGATGGTGATGTGATTGCCCCCGGGCGGGTAGGCCAACAGCTCAGCAACGCCTGAAGCTCCGACGACGTTGGTAAACACTGTTCCATCGGGGCCGATAGATGGGCTGCGGAAGCCGGAACCGTTGATGGTGAGCAGACTGCCTCCGCCGCGGCGAACGAAGAGGGCGCTTGCGCCGTTGTCAAAGTCGGAGAAGGCGAAGTCGCCCGCGCTGTTGGTGCTTGGTGGGGACATCGCCGGTGAGGCAAAGTCCGCGCCGCGGATGGTGAGGCGGACGCCGCCAGCGGTGGGGGGGCTGGAGGGCTGGAGCGCGAACATGCCGGTTCCGCCGGGGCTGGCGGCGCGGAAGGTTAGGAGGTCGCCATCGGAGAGGGCGACGGAGAGGGCCATTTCGCCTTCGAGCTCATTGGAGATGAACATCGGATTCTGGTTCTGCGCGTGGGCTGCGCTGGTGCATGCGCACGCCGCGGCGACCGCCAGGGCGATGGCGCAACGGATAGAACCAAACCGAGCACGCAGGTGCTGATGGGACATCGATCTCTCTCCTCCACCCGGAAGTGAGGGCACGCGGTTTCCATGCCGCGAGCCGCCGGGCAGTCTCTCGTCTACATCCTAACACAAAGCGGACTGAAAGCCAAGGGAAAGGGCGGAAGGGGGGGAGAAGGGACGAAGGGACGTAGCGTGCGAGTCGAATGAGCAGGTGGCAGGCCCTGCGGACGCTGGTGTCGGCCGTGGCGGCGATGCGGTCGGCGTTGAGGCTCGGCTGGGCGAGGTTGCGGCCGCGATCGGCGACGTGGGCGAGTGGAGAGTGGGAGGAGCGGGAGGTCGAATGGAAAACAAAAAAGCTGCGCGCAAGACCACCTGTTTGTGGGTGGATGTGTGGAGTGAGCACGGGCGGCGGCTGCGGGCGCGGCTGGTGAATTGGAGTTTTGGTCCCCTCGGAGAACATGGGCACAGTTTGGCTTATGGTCGGGTTTTTGTCAAGGGTTTATTCTAGGATTTTGAGAGGTGTCGATGCGGTGGCGCAAGTGGTTGGTTGGATTTGGGTTCGGACAGTTTGGACGGCGGGGGAGCAGTCGGGGTGGAGGTGGAGGTGGCGGCGGTGATGGGGGTCGTGGCGCGGAGAGAGAACGACGAAGAAACGCAGCGGCCTCAAACGCCGGCCCGGCTTGAAGCCAAAGAGGAACCGAAGGGGTATCGAGGTGGCCTACCAGGGGTTAACTTCGTCGCATTCGGCGACTCATGGAGTGGACTACTGAGCAGTCGGTGCCGGTTCGAGGCGACGGATTTTCTCGACGGTGAAGCCGCGGCCGCGAGCCAGCGGTTGCTCCTCGCCATTGATGACAGGACCGATGGGGCGCTGCAGAAAGAAATCGGGGTCGCCCGGCTTCGGCGGCGTGTAGAGCTCGCCGGGTGTGTATGTGCACACGATCTCGACTTCTGCATCAGCAAACGCGTCAAGGTCTTCGCACGAGATCAACGTCGATGGACGTAGTTGGATTGTGCCGTGGAGTCGAAGTTCGAGCCTCTGTTGCTCATCAAGCTCAAGCAGATGCATGAAAAGGCACGGTGCGTTCCAAGCTTCGAACGACTTGGTTAGGGGGCGGCGAACAAACTTGCCGCGAAGGGTGTAGGTGTCGGCTGCACGGCCGTCGGGCTCAAGAACGGGCGGCGCGAGTGCGGGACCTGGGGACGGGGATGGGGGGTAAGCGTGGGAGAGGCAGCGGGCGCGTCGGGTATGTCTTGAGTAGCGGCGGACGAAGGGGGTGGGGATGGCGCGGAACGTTCGCCGCAGCCAGTGCAGGAGAGCGTCAGCGTGAGTGCCGCGGCGAGAGAGAGGAAGCGGTGCATGGGTGTTGATTGAACACGCGGGATGAAAAGGCGTTGCAGGACGCGGCGGGGACGGAGAGAAGTGAGCCACGACCGTGAGGAACCGAACTCTCACGAAGGGGCTACGTGGGCGACCCGTCGAAGTTGGGTGGAATCAGGGGCCACGGCGTTCCGCATTCGGGGCAGCGTTCGGGGCCGGTGCGAATCAGCGCAGCGCCGGGTACGCCTTCGAACGGAGAGGGGAGATCGGAGAGGGGGTAGTTGCAGTCGGGGCACCGCAGTTCTGACGCGGCGCGCGCAATGCGGTAGGGGAATCGGTAGCCAATGAAGAATAGAGACACAAGGCCGATGATCGGGCCCAGAATGATTGGAGTTAGCAGTTGGGGAAACTGATATGTGGAGGGTCTCATGAGTGCCGGGAGCATGAGGACGAGGACGAAGATGGTGCGGTACAACTGCTTGTGCCAGACAACGTGGACGCGGTTCAGTTCAAGAGGACCGCTTTGGCGGATAAACCTCAGGCGTCGAGCATGTGCGGACAGATGTGTGGAGAGCTGCGCCGCGATTTCGACATCGATCATGCCACGGCGGTGAATGGCGAGCGCCCGGCGAACCTCGGCGGTGCGCAATCGGGAGAAGGCGACAAGAGACGGGTCGACATACTTGAAGCTTGCACCGATGGCCACGGCGAAGAGCAGCAGGGTCGAGCCGAATTGGAGCGCGGGGCGCAGCGCGGGGTCGATCGGACTGATCTGCGGGACGAGAAGGTCAATGTGCAGCGTGATGTGGAGAGTTATGAGCGCGAGTGCAATCGGGACGAATGGTGGAGGGGCGAGAGCCGAGCTTGAAGCGAAGTCGGGGAACCCGGCGGCCGAGGAGTATTGATCGTGCGGGCGGGGGCTTGATCTTGCTCGGCACGCTGGCCCGGCTCAGGATGTCCCAGTTTGAGTATCGCGGCAGGCGGGGCATGGGGGGAGGATCACGGAAGTCACTGGGGATGCCGAGAGCGGAGCGGCCAGTTATCCAGCGGCAATTTAAGGCAGGGTCAGAGTGGGGGTGCGGCGAGTGGTTGTTGCAACTGCACGCGAGCGTGGAGCAGCGCTCAATCCGGGGCTTTGGTCGCAGAGCCGACCTCAGCCCCGGCGTCGCGGATCAGACAAACCGGCTCACGACAGAGATTTCGCCGCGGGTGGCGATTTCGTCCTTGATGGCGTCGACGAATCCGGTGAGGGACATGGTGCCGAGGTCTTTCATGTGGCCGCGGGCGCGGAGCGACACCTGGCTGGCTTCGGCATCGCGCGGGCCGACGACGACCATGTACGGCACCTTCCAGTCGGCGGCGTCCTTGATCTTGGCCTGGATGCGTTCGTTGGTTTCGTCGAGGGTGACGCGGACGCCCGCGGCCTTGAGCGCGGCGGTCACCTGGTGTGCATAGTCCGCGGTCTTCTCGGAGATGGGGAGGACACGGACCTGCTCGGGCGCGAGCCAGGTGGGGAACGCGCCGGCGAAGTGCTCGATGAGCACGCCGCAGAAGCGCTCCATGCTGCCGAAGGGTGCGCGGTGGATGACGACGGGGCGGTGGGGCTTGTTGTCGGGGCCGATGTACGACAGGTCGAAGCGGATCGCCATGTTGTAATCGACCTGCACAGTGCCGAGCTGCCACTCGCGGCCGATGACATCCTTGACGACGAAGTCGATCTTGGGGCCGTAGAACGCGGCCTCGCCGGGTTCTTTGGTGAAGGGAACGCCGAGGGATTGTGCAGCGGCGAGGCAGGCGGCCTCGGCCTTGTCCCAGCTCTCTTTGGTGCCGGTGTACTTGCCGGAGTCGGGATCGCGCATGCCGACGCGCACGCGGTAGTCCTTCATCCCAAGGACCTTGAAGATGACCTTGACGAGCTCGAGACAGCCCTGGATCTCGGCGGGGACCTGGTCCTCGGTGCAGAAGAGGTGGGCATCGTCCTGGGTGAAGCCGCGGACGCGGGTCATGCCGTTGAGCTCGCCGGATTGCTCCCAGCGGTAGACGGTGCCGAACTCGGCGAGACGGGCGGGCATGTCGCGGTAGGAGTGGGGGGAGCTTGCGAAGATGCGGGCGTGGTGCGGGCAGTTCATGGGCTTGAGCATGAAACCGTTGATGAGCTGGTCATCGGGGAGGATGCGGTCCTTGGTGATGGTGTCGGCCTTGGTGCGCTCGTTGATGCCTGCTGCAAGGCGCTCGCTGACGCCTTCGACGCGGCGCATGACTTCGGCGCAGGAGCAGCCTTCACCGGCGAGCTGGTCGAGCGAGTCGCGCTCGACGATCGGCGGAAACTGCGACTCTTTGTAGTAGGGAAAGTGGCCGGAGGTCTTGTAGAGATCGAGGGAGCCGATGTGCGGGGTGAAAACCTCGGCGTAGCCCTGCTTCTTGAGTTCGCCGCCGATGAAGTTCTGCAGTTCGCGCCGGACGATGGAGCCGTTGGGCGTCCACAACACCAGGCCCTGGCCGACCATCTCGTCGATGTGGAAGAGGCGGAGTTGCTTGCCGATCACGCGGTGGTCGCGTTTCTTGGCTTCATCGAGTTGGTTGAGATGGGCATCGAGGTCGGCCTGGGTGGCGAAGGCGGTGCCGTAGACGCGGGTGAGGCGGTCGGAGTTCTCATCGCCATGCCAGTAGCTGGAGGCGAGGGACATGATCTTGACTGCGCCGATGCGGCCGGTGGAGGGGACGTGCGGGCCGCGGCAGAGATCTTCCCAGCTTTGGCCGGGGGCGCCGGTGGCGTAGAAGGAGAGCTTTGCGTTTGCATCCGCTGCGATCGCACGCTGTGCGTTGTCGATCTTGTACTTGCTGCCCTCGCTTTTGAGCTTCGAGAGGCCGTCATCTTTCGACTGCTCGTAGCGGGTGAACGGTCGGTCTTCGGCGACGATCTTTTTGATCTCGGCTTCGATGGCCGCGAAGTCGCCTTCTTTGAGCGGGCGGTTGTCGGGGAACTTGATGTCGTAGTAGAAGCCGGTGGCGAGGGGTGGGCCGTAGACGAGCTGGGCCTCGGGAACGATGCGCTGGATGGCTTCGGCCATGACGTGCGCTGCGGAGTGGCGCAGGAGCATGAGCGCATCGGGGTCGGGCTGCTTGTCGCGCGTCTGCGGGGTGATGATCGAGAGCTTGACGTCGTGGTCGATCACGGTGGAGAGGTCGCGGAGTTCGCCATCAACTTTGCAGCCGAGCGCGGCCATGGCGAGGCGCGGGCCGATGGCTTCGGCGACCTGCCGCGCGGTGACGGGCTGGGGGAACTCTTTGACGGAACCATCGGGGAGGGTGATGCGGGGCATGGGGAATCCAAATTGCAAAGGGGCAAATTGCCAAAGGGCCAAATGAGGACAGGAGGAGGCAGAGCAGCAGCAGGAAGAAGCGACGAAGCGACGAAGGGGAAGCGAAGTCAGCAGAGCGGATCAAGAAGGAGCAGGCGAAGAGCGATGTGGTGCTATTCGGCGGAGGGAGCGTAGAGGCGGAGGGCTTCGCATTCGGGGCAGCGGAAGGCGACGACTTTCACACCCTCTTTGACCTGTGCGCGTTTCGCTTCGCCAGACCAGAAGCTGGCTTCGGGTTCGCCTTCGCACCATCGCGGCATCGCAATGGTGTTCATGTGCCCCAGGTCGATGAGGAATCCGCGGACCATTTCCTTCTGGCAGACGAGACACGTGGGTTTGCCGGCCATGGGTTCTCCGGGTGAGAGGCGAGCAGAGGAGAGATCGGGTGGGGGACAGGTATGTCGGATCGTTGGCTCTGCAAACGAAAAAGCCCGGCACGCGGCCGGGCTTTCAACGTAGTAACAAAGCGGCGGGCCGGCCTACCCGCGCTGGGCTGTAGAGGAAGTCGTCGTTGTGAGCTTCCGGCCGGTCATACGGAAGTAGCCTAGGCGCGGGGGTTGTTTATCACAAACTACCAAGGATCGAATCCGGGTCGTAGGGATGTGGCATTTGTAAGGCGAATGAATGGGTAAACATTGCCATCATGGTTGACGCCGGCACTCGCGCAAGGCAAGATACGACCGCTTGGGCCACCCTCCGCACCGGGGGCAACTGCTTGGGCGTGAGGGTCCGGCCGCGTGATCTGTCCATTTTGTGAGGCCAACGACGACAAGGTAATCGACAGCCGCGCCAGCGATGCGGGGCGGGTGGTTCGCCGTCGTCGCGAGTGCCTGAAGTGCGACAAGCGGTTCACCACCTATGAGCGTGTGGAGGAGTCGGCCCGGCTCATGGTGATTAAGCGGGATGGCACGCATGTGCCGTTCAACCGGGAGAATGTGCTGCGGGGCGTGAACGCAGCGATCGGCAAGCGGCCGGTGCCCGAAGAGGTGAAAGTGGAGATGATCGAGTCGGTGGAGGAGGAAGTGCACCGCGAGTTTGATCGCGAGGTGCCCAGCCGCATCATCGGCGAGAAGGTGATGGCGAAGCTTCGAGAAACCGACAGCGTGGCCTATGTGCGGTTTGCCAGCGAGTACTACAAGTTCGAGAACGTGGGGCAGTTCGTGGAGGAGTTGAAGGAACTGGACTCGCGGCAGAAGGATGTTAAGGACCAGGCGAAGCTGTTTTAGGAAGGGATCGGGGGGATCGAGGGAAGAGGGATCGAGGGCGGGTTCCGACCGGAGTCTTGCAATGAGTGGTGGAGCAGGGCGAGATCTACGAGTGTTCAAGTCCACAGTGGTTGCAACGGGCAACAATCCGGTCTTCTCTCAGTTGCTTGCTTTGCTGCAGAACGTTGAGGCGGTGGAGTTCCAACTCTCTGAACCCGAGTTGTTCAAGGCGATGACCCGCGGACAAACCGCGATATACGCCGTCAATCGGTTTGAAATGGCAGTGAACCATGGAGGGTTTGAGTCGCTGTTTCGAGTGCACAGCGGGGCGATGATCAACGCCGCGTACAAGGGGCTTAAGTCAGCGAACGCGGGGAAGTTCGCGGCCAACCTCGCCGCCGCGACGAAGTTACTCCCGTGGCAACGCGGCTGGCCAGAGAGAGACGCACGCGAGGAAGCACTGGACAAGCTCACCGATCAGAATCCCGATTATTTTGACGAAGTGAATGCGCAGTTCCAAGCCTGCTACGACGGTGAGGAGTCGCTGGGAAAGGCAATCGTCGCATACGCGTTCGCCCATCCAGCCGAGTTCTTCGTAGATGCCGCAGTCTCGGTACCCGGCGGCGCATCGGTCGGATAATCTTCTGGCATGGCCAACAAGCTCTTCAAGACGACCGCCGAAGCGTTTGCCGACCTGAAGTCCAAGGGCGTGCTGCGGGACGGCATGACCGTGATGGTGGGGGGTTTCGGGCTGTGCGGGATTCCCGAGCAGTTGATCATCGCGCTGCGGGGCAGCGGTGTGAAGGGGTTGACGTGCATCTCCAACAACGCGGGCGTCGATGACTGGGGGCTGGGTCTGCTTTTGCAGACGCGGCAGATCCGCAAGATGATCAGTTCGTACGTCGGCGAGAACGCGACGTTTGAGAAGCAGTTTCTGCAGGGGGAGCTCGAGGTCGAGTTCAACCCGCAGGGGACGCTGGCGGAGCGCATCCGCGCGGGGGGCGCGGGGATTCCGGCGTTCTACACGGCAACAGGCGCGGGGACGGTGGTGGCCGATGGCAAGGAGACGCGGCAGATGTTGCGACCGAGCCAGGGCATCGGTGGGGCGACGATCCCCGGACGCGGCTTTGCGGGGCGCGAGGGGAAGGCCAATCAGGATGGTGATGCGCGCGAGTATGTGCTGGAGACGGGGCTGTTTGCGGACCTGACGCTGGTGAAGGCGCACAAGGCGGACCCGTTCGGGAACCTGATGTACCGCAAGACCTCGCGGAACTTCAACCCGATGATGGCGACGGCCGCGACGTTTGTGATGGCGGAAGTCGAAGAAGTGGTGGGGCTGGGTGAGCTTGAGGCGGATTCGATTCACACGCAGGGGAGCTTTGTGGATCGGGTGGTGCAGACGGTGAGCGAGAAGCGGATCGAGCAACGGACTGTCAGGAAGTAACGTGCCATGCGACTGACCATCGGCATCATGCTCACGCTTCTCGGGGGAGTGGTGGTAGTCGTGGGGCTGCTTGGTGCACTGAACCAACTGGTGGGGATGTACTCGGCTGCGCTGAACGATGCGCTCGCGGATGGGCCGGAGGCCAAGGCGGTCGGAGCGAATATGTTGCGGTGGGCGATCACAGGGGCGGCGGGAGTGCCGTTTCTGATCATCGGGAGCGTGCTGCTGAAGATCTCGCTGTTTCAGAAGGTGCGGAAGATGGCCAAGGGCAACGCCGCGGCGGCGCAGCGGCCGACAGTCACGGCATCGAAGTGGGAAGTGCCGCGGAGCAAGCCGGGCAAGCCGGCTTCGACGCCGGCACCAGCGCCGACGCAGAGGCCGACACCGATCCAGAAACCCACACACGCGCAGCCGCGGGAAAAGGGGCCGGTTGATGTGCCGCGGCAGGATCAGCTTGGTGAGAGCGGCGGGAACAAGAGCGAGCGGTAGGGGGCGACTGCGTCGTCGCCGATCTTGGATCGCGGATTTTGGATTTTGGATTGGGGAGAGGTCAGGGTGCGGATGCGCGGGCCTGGGGCAGGGCCGGATATGCTTGGCCTATGGCCCTGACACGCGATCAGATTACGGTTCGTGCGGCGAAAGAGCTGCGCGATGGCTACATCGTCAACCTTGGCATCGGCATGCCGACACTGGTTGCCAACTACATCCCCGAGGGGATGGATGTGTGGCTGCAGTCGGAGAACGGCTTGCTGGGGATCGGGCCGTTTCCGAGCGAGGCGGAGGTTGACCCAGATCTGATCAACGCGGGGAAGCAGACGGTAACTGCGCGGAAGGGGGCGAGCTATTTTTCATCGGCGGATTCGTTCGCGATGATCCGCGGCGGACACATCGACATGTGCATCCTGGGGGCGATGCAGGTATCGGAGGCGGGGGACATCGCCAACTGGATGATTCCGGGGAAGATGGTCAAGGGGATGGGCGGGGCGATGGACCTGGTGGCGGGGGTGAAGAAGGTCGTCGTGACGATGGACCACAACTCGAAGGATGGGGCAGCGAAGTTCGTGAAAGAGTGCAATCTGCCGCTAACGGGGCGGAGGTGCGTGCACATGCTGATCACGGACATCGCGGTGTTTGAGTTTGACGAGAAGCGAGGGCAGGGCGGGCGGTTTGTGCTAACTGAGGTCGCGCCGGGGGTGACGGTCGAAGAGGTGAAGGCGAAGACGGAGGCGGGGTTTGATTTGGCGGAGACGGTGAAGATGGTTGGGACGTGAGCGGGGCCGTCAATTTGTGTTGAACATCGATCGCACGCGCTCGCGCATTGTGTACTCGCTAAGGTCCTCGAGTTCGCCGGAATCAAAGAACATGCCGCCGCAGACGGTGCAGGACTCGTAGGCGATATGCGTCTGCGGGAAAGCGACGATCGACAGCATCGTGCTCCTGTCGCGCGGACACTTGAGTGTGCGGTCCTTCGCGGCGTTGGGCTGGCGGGGGCTTGGATTGTCTGCTGCGGCGGCATGACCGGCTTCCAAAAGCTTGTCCCGCTCCAGCACGTCGAGCCAGATCCCGGCGCAGGACTGGCAGGTATCGATCTCGATTCCGCCCAGGGTCTGATGACGCATGGCCGAGGTGCAGCGGGGACATTCGATGGGTCCGGAGTTGGGCGCGGAGTCATCGAGGATTCGGGGCTGTTTGGTCATGGGGAAGAGGCCTCCTCGAAAGTGTGATTACTCGGCGATGGCCGGCCGTTCGCTGGTGATCGTGGAGGGATCGGGAAGCGGCGGAAGGCCGGCATCGGCCCTCACCATGTTCTGGTGCGAGAGCGACACCGCGAACGAATCCACGGCGTAGCTCACGACGGTGCCGTCCTGCAAGCCCACCAAGAAATCCCGAGCGGCTGGGCTTCCGGGCTCAGGGGAGGAGATGACGGTCCACAATGTGGAGCTGGGCTTGGAGAAGTCGATCCCGTGATAGCAGAAGACGGTGTCGCCGATCCGGTGAGCGACAACGTTGCCAGGGAGAGAAGCATTGGCCGCCGCGATCAAAGCGTCGGTCGTTTCGCCGCTTGCGCTGCCAAGGTCTGCGAGCGACATGCCAACAACCTTTACCGACTCGAGCGGGTCCGTCTGGGTGAAGGACGGGTTGATGAATGCGCTGACCCATATGCGTTGCGTGTCGATGAGTTCAACCGCGTGCTTCGGGGGCTCGCCATAGTCCGCCGCGTGCAGTTTGATCGCCGAGGCCAACTGCACGATGCGTGCATGGTCGGTGCCGGGGGCGGCTTGCGTCGCCTGCGCGTTCACGGCGGCGGCTTGTGCGAGGGCCATGCCGCGCTGGAGAGGCACGAAGATCGCAAAGACGATGATTGCAACGATCACAAGGAAGCTGATCGCGATCGGCAGGATCGTGGCCAGGGCAGCGCGACCGCCGCTGACCTTCTGACCGTCCTTGAGCATGAGCGTCGCCGACACCGTCCACCAGATCGTGCTCATCCACCCGATGTAGAACCCCAGGCACGGCACGGCATTGGCGATGTTGGTCCCGCTGGAGTACAGCATGCACTGCATGGTGCGGCCGATTCCCGCGGAAGTTGGGCCGGTGAGCAGCAGCAGGCCATGAGCCATCGCCCCCCAGATGAACGCGCCGACGATCATGGCGACAACCATCCCGATCGCGTAACCCACGAATACGGCGACCGGGCCCATGACGCCGCTGATGCCTCCGCCGCCGGGCCCTGCGCCGCCCGTGGTGGCGCTGACGACGCCGATGACCAGGAAGAGCACCAGCAGCAGGCTGATACCTCCCAGCAGATAGAGCACGTTGATCAACGTCGCAAACCAGGTCGCCTGGAGGAGCGAGGAGTTCTCGGGTGTGGCGCGGATGAGCCGTCCCGGAGTGCCCATCGACTGAATGACGGTATTGAAGAGGCCCCGGATGACGCCGCGCTCGCGGCGTTCCAGCCAGGGATTCATCTCGACCTGTGTCTGCTCTTCCCGTACGCCCTCGGTTGGCAGGAGAATCATCTCATCCATGGAGATGCGGCTTGCGCAGGTCACGCAGTCAAAATCGCTGGGGACGAGATGGCCGCTGGGGCCGGTTCCGTAATAGGCCTGGCTGCAATGAGGGCAGCAGAAGCGGACGCTGTTGAGGACGAACTCAAACTCGCTGGGCTTGAAGCCGGTGCCGCATTCGGGGCATCGGCGATCACGGATCTGCCAGAGTGTGTAGTCGCAGGACTTGCAGCGCATGGTGTGGTCCACGAACGGGAGAGATTGATCAGGCAGGGGAACGCCAGCGGGCAACCTCTGTTCGGACGGAGGTCAGCCTCAGCCAGATGAGCAGGAACACCGGCCAGGCGCAGGTGAAGACGAGCGAAGCGACCCCGCCCACAACTGCGCTCGCCATCGGTAGCCACTGCACGAATGCAGGTGTTGCCGGCGGAGCATTCGGGTCGTTCATCATCACTCTGAGCGTCTCTTTTTGAATCCAGACGCCGATCGCCGTCCCGATGATGGTGACGATGATTTTCAGGACCGCCCAGATGCGTGTCCAGGCAACTGCTCCGGGATGCTTGCGGTAGAGGCCAAACCCGGCGACGATGAGCAGGATGCTCAGGCCCAGCGTGAGCAACTCGGATGTCACCAGGATGCCAATGTGGTTCTGGAGCGCTGTGAAGGGATTCACCTGGCCGGTGCCGGAGGGAATCATTTCCGCAGGCTTTTTGAGCACGCCCCCGAAAATCAGGGCGTAGTAAACGAGCATCAGTACGGACTTTGCAACCCCGAGGATCCCGAAAATAATCGAGATGATTCCGATGAAGCTCGGCCACTGAGCCTCGCGCGGAGGCACCGAAAGTCGGCCCGGGGCGGTCGGCGGCGCAATACCCATCCCTGGCGGTTCCAGCGTCGGAGGAACGGTCGGGTGCGTCTCCGCGGGGTTCATGTGCTGGCCTCGCTGATGTGGGATGCGGCGTTCTCCGTAGTTCCAGTCACGGATTGTTGGGCGGAAGTGTCGGCCGCTTGCGGGTCTTCCGTGGGCTCGGCGGCAAGCCCCAGGAAAATGCTGCTGCCAGAACCTTTCGTTGAATCCTGACGGACGGCGATGCGCCGCTGCTTCACGAGTTCGAGCATTGCAAGAAAGAGCCCGATCATCTCGGATTTGGTGCGGCCGGCGAAGATTTCACCGAACTCGATATCGGAAGTTCCTGTGCCCGCGATCTCAGCAGCCAGCGACTCTTCGGCCCGGCGGCGCAGGCGATCGAGAATGTCCTCCGCGTGGATCTCCACCGGAGTCTCATCCATCTGAACGTGATGCTCGCCGACCCGATTAAGGTCAACCGTCTCGATGATGCGAGCGAACGCCTCGACGAGATCGACAAGGTCCACGTCTTCGAGCTCTGTCGGGGCCTCGTCCTCCGTCTCAGGGGCGATGGGCTTCTTGGGCCACGCGGCAGCCCCCAGCGGAAAGCGGCGATCCCACTCTGTGCGCTGTTCATCCAGGCGCTGGGTTGCATCGCGGAAACGCTTGTACTCAAGCAACTGGCGGACAAGCTCAGCGCGAGGATCGACGTGGGGCTTGTCCGCGCGGGATGGGGACGCCGAGCCAGCAGCGTCGGGGTCGTCCGTGTTGCCGCTGGTGGGTGGGGCGAGCATCCGCGACTTGATCTCCATCAGCGTAGCCGCCATCACAAGGAACTCCCCGGCGCGTTCGATGTCGATCCGCCCCGCGGGCTGACCGGGCTCGGGCGTTGAGAGGTGCTCGAGATAAACCAGGTACTGCTCGGTGATCTGCGCAAGAGGGATGTCGTGGATATCCACCTCCGCCCGGCGGATGAGGAACAGGAGCAGGTCGAGTGGTCCCTCAAAGGCATCCAGTTGGACCTTGTACTCGGCGACCATCGAGGGGCTCCTTCCGGGGATCCCGACATGCCGGGGAACTCCGGTTCGGGGGTGCAGCAGTCTACTCTTTCCGGATGCCCGGTTCGCGCACTTCCAAGGCTGTTCCCGCCAATGTTCCTTCGGTGGCTGTTGCGCCGGTGAGGCCGGAGGCAGGGGAGGCGGCTGTGCCGGCGGAACTGGCATTCGCCCGGAGGGTGCTCCAGGCAGAGGCCGCGGCGGTGGAAGCCGCGGGAACGCTGATGCAGCGAGACGGCGGGCGGGCATTTGGGGAAGCCGTAGGGCTGATCGTGCGATGCGCCGATGCGGGCGGGAATGTCCTGGTGAGCGGGCTGGGCAAGTCGGGGCTGATTGGCCAGAAGATCTCCGCGACGCTCGCATCGCTGGGGATCACTTCCCACTTTGTGCATCCGGCGGAGGCTGTGCACGGAGACCTGGGCAGGTTCCGGCCCACCGATGTGTGCATCGCGCTGTCGTACTCCGGCGAAACGGCCGAGGTGGTCAGTCTTGCCGCGATTCTGCGGCAGGATGGGCTGCCGATCATCGCGATCTGCAGGGGGATGGGAAGCGATTGCGGCAAGGCCTCCCTGGAACGGCTTGCCACGGTGAGCGTGCTCATCGGTGACTGCGACGATGCGGCGATCTCGCCGGCGCCGACATGCTCGACCACGGCGACGCTGGCAGTGGGCGACGCTCTGGCGTTGTGCGCGGCCCGCCGACGGAACTTCAGTGATGCCGACTTCCGCAAGCGCCACCCCGGCGGTGCGCTCGGGGGGCTGCTTCAAACCGTGGGCGAGGTGCTCCGCTTCACGGTCGGCAAGAATCTCGCCGCGGTGCCCGATGATGTCAGCATGCGCGAGGCGATGGCGGCGGCCGATCTTCCCGGGGTTCGGCGTCCGGGTGCACTGCTACTGGTCGATGGCAAGACCAGAACGCTTTCGGGGATCTTTACCGACGGGGACCTGAGGCGTGTGGTGCTACGGTCGGCGGCGGAGCTGGATCGGCCTGCGCGAGAGCTCATGACGCGCAACCCGAACACGCTTCGTGATACGGACCTGGTGCGTGATGCGGTGAACATGGTGCGCGAGCATCGGCGCGATGAGATCCCGGTGGTCGACGATGCAGGAAGACCGGTGGGGATTCTCGATGTACAGGATCTGATCGCGATGCGATTGATCGAGGCTGAGTAAGACGAAAGCAGAATGCAGCATGGCGGAGAATCATCCGGTTCAGTTGCTCGCCCTCGACGTCGACGGCGTTCTCACCGACGGGTCCATCCTGATCGACGATGACGGTCGGGAGACCAAGCGGTTCAACGTGAAGGACGGCCTGGCGATCACGACCTGGCTGCGGCTGGGGCTGCATGTCGGCGTGATTACGCGGCGGGCAGGGCAGGCGGTGGAGCACCGCATGCGGGAACTTGGGGTCAAGAGAGTCGTGCAGGGGTGCAAGGATAAACGCGAGGCGATGACACGGCTGGCGGAAGATTGCGGCGTGCCGCTCTCGGCGGCGGCGTTCATCGGTGATGACTGGCCCGACCTCCCCGCGATGCGAGTGGTCGGATTTCCGATTGTGGTCGCTGATGGTGCGCCGGAACTCAAGGCGATCGCCAGGATTGTCACCGTAAATCGGGGCGGAAGGGGCGCGGTGCGGGAAGCGGTCGAGCATCTGCTTGTGCTCAACGGCATGCGCGAGCGGGCTGTTGAGCTGTTTGAGTGACGCTCAGGTCACCCAGTAGAACTTCCAGCTCCCGCGCTCCATGACCACCCACAGCTTGGTGAACTTGGTGTCTTCGGCTGCGGCGCCGGTGAGCTGGAGTATCCACACGCCATCGCCGGGCTGTTTGAGGATCACCGTTGGGGATCGCTCGGCCATCGGCATGCGAGCAAACAGCATCGCGATCTCGCGGCGGTTCTTCTGAAGGAAGTCGATAATCGCCTTGGGGCTTTCGCCGCGGCCTTCGTACTCGTCGACTGTGCGTTTGCTGAGAAGCTGCTCGACGATGATCTCGGAGTTCTCCTCGTCGAGCTCGCGCTCGAGGTGAGACATCAATGCTCGCACCGAGCGGCACAGCAGTACACGAGAACCGTTTGGATTCTCGATGACCGAGCGGTTGTCGGGCGCGGCCGCAGGATCGGCGTATCCACGGCTCGAATCGACGGGCTCGGTGTTGAACTTCGCGCCCGACAGGCCGGTGAAGAAGGGCTTGTACTGGGTAACGCGTTCTTCCTGCGCGCACGCACACAGCGTGCATGCCGATAGACCAAACGCTGCGGTGAGCGCGAGCATGAGCAAGGGGCGAAGAATCTGAGCGGTGTACATCATGTGGGCAGCTGGTGTGGTCGGCGATCTTGAACGGGCGCGAGCACGGGCTCCGCCATGCCCCGTCGCCACTGGTCATGCACGTGGTAATGTTCGACGGGTTCGGGGTAGTCGGTTCGAGTGTGGCAGCCGCGGGATTCGCACCGCCAGTGTGCGGAGCGTGCGATCAGCGCGGCGACGAGCAGCAGGTTCTGGGTCTGCCAACCGTCGGGGGTGTCAAAGATTTTGTCGAGGGTGTAGCGGGCCCAGAAGTCAATCATGTCGCGGACATCGGCCAGCCGCGGACCGGATCGCTTCACGCCGGCGTTTCGCCACATTGCCGAACGCAGCGAGGACCGCACATCCGCGAGATCGATGTCGCCCTGATCCGATGGACGGATGTCGCTGATGATGGGCACGGGTGCGGGCGGCACGCCGGACTTCCACGCGATGGAATCGGCAGAGCCGTTCTCTGGGACATGCGGTGAAGCATCGCGAGAGCCCGCCGCGGCGGCCGCCTCGCGCCCGGCGATCTCGCCCATGACCAGACCCTCCAGCAGCGAGTTGCTCGCCAGACGATTTGCGCCATGCAGGCCGGTGCAGGTAACCTCTCCAACTGCGTACAGCCCGGGAACAGAAGTCCGGCCGTGCAGATCGGTGACAACGCCCCCGATCGTGTAGTGCGCGGCGGGATTCACCGGAATCAGCTCCATCGAAGGATCCAGATCGACCGACGACAGCAGCTTGGCGATGCCCGGGAACCGAGCCCCGAAGTCTTTGAGGTGTCGGACATCGAGGAAGACATGGGTACCCCCGCGTGTGGCGAGGCGGTCGATGATCGCCAGGCTTACGATGTCTCGCGGGGCCAGTTCGGCCATCGGGTGCACATCCAGCATGAACCGGTGGCCGGACTGATCGAGCAGATACGCGCCCTCCCCCCGGATCGCTTCGGTGATCAGCGAGCGTGGGCGACCGGCAAGGTACAGCGTGGTCGGGTGAAACTGAATGAACGACAGGTCGGCGACGGAAGCGCCCGCCCGGTAGGCCATCGCCAGGCCGTCGGCCGTGGAGGAACGGGGGTTGGTAGTCTCGCGGAAAATCATCCCCGCCCCGCCTGCTGCGAGAATCGTCGAGCGGGCCCAGATGACCTGCAGTCCGTAGCGCGGGTGATGGGTGATCGCGCCCATGACCGGCGAGCCAGGGTCAGCCGACGGGGCGACGAGATCGAGCGCGAAGCAGTTCGTGAACACTCGAACGCCGGGCAATGACTGAGCTTTAGCGAGCAGGCATCGAGCCAGTTCGCGCCCCGTCGCGTCACCATCGGCGTGCAGAATGCGAGGGCGGGAGTGTGCGCCTTCCTGGCCGAGCGCAAGAGCCCCGGCTGTCAAGTCAAACCGCATGCCCCAGTCGATCAGCTCGCGGATGCGGGCCGGGCCTGCATCGACAATTTGCCGCACCGCAGGCTCATCACAAAGATCTGCGCCGGCGATCAACGTGTCTTGGATATGCGACTCGGTGGAATCGGCCGGGTCGACCACGGCGGCAATTCCGCCCTGGGCCCACGCCGTGTTGGAGTCCTCTCCGGCGTCGGCGGTCTTGGTGACGAGGATGACCTCGCGGCCGGCTTCGGCCGCGGCGATCGCCGCGCGAAGCCCGGCAACGCCGCTGCCGATCACCAGCACATCGGTGAAGATCTGCGGAAGCAGCGACGACCGAAAGGGAATGAGGTACCGGCGCTGGTCGAAGATCTGGTGCATCGCCGGAGAATCCTACGTAGTCGTGCGGTGGCGCGAGCAGTTCGTGCGCGCGGGATTGCGGCTATGCGGGGATGACCGGGAGCATCCGGTCCAGCTTCGCCTTGAGGAACCAGGCATGGTGTTCGAGGTGCCAGGTCGCATAGTTGCAGATGACGCGGAGTGTTTGCTCGCCGCGGACGGCGTGAAGGCACTTTCTTTGCCACTGATCGGGCGTCAGCGTGGCAAGCCAATCTGCATTCCAGCGACGCAGGGTGTGAATGACGGCGACATAACCCGCGATCGGGTGAAGCGGCCCGGTGTGCTCGCCGCCGTCGAGCTGTGTGCCATACAGACCCGAATCGATGAACGCATCCTCGTCCCACGCCGAGTGCATGGGGTTCTCTTCGGCGGCGGTTCGCCGCATCCGGTGAACGAAGGCGAGCTCCGCATCGGCGAGATGGCCCAGCAATACCCGAACAGGCCACCTGCCCACCAACGCTTCGGGCAGAAACGCCGCATCGAGCTGCTCCTGGCTCAGGTCAAACATGCGGCGATCGAAGTTCTCCACCCCGCGCCGATATTGGGCGAGCAGCTCGCCGTCGGGCAGGGCGATAAAGGTCTCGAGCCGGGGCTTGGATGGGCGTTCAGCGGTGGCGGCCATGGGCAACGGTACACGCGCTGCGGTGGGTGGGCTGCGGTGGGTGGGGGCTGGATACGCTCCGGTATGACGACCCAACCCGCCGCGACCACGCCCATTGACCGCTGCTGCCCTGCCCTGCGTGTGGTGACGATGCCCAAGGACACCAACGCCTACGGCACAATCTTCGGCGGGGTGATTCTCAGTTATATCGATCAGGCAGGCTTCGTGGAGGTGCGGCGGCACGGGATGCATCGCTGGGTCACCGTGGCGATGGACCGGGTAGAGTTCAAAAAGGCAGTGCATCTCGGGGATGTGGTGTCGTTCTACGCAACGACCGTGCGGGAGGGCTCTAGCAGCGTGACAGTAAAGGTAGAAGTGGAAGCCGAGCGTTTCGAGACCGGTGAGGTCGTGCCGGTGACGGAAGCTCAGATGACGCTGGTGAGCGTAGGGCCGGATGGACGGCCTGTGCCGTTCAAGTCTCCGCCCACGATTCACTACCCGGCCGCCTGAGTGCATCGGCCTCGCCGCCCGCCGCGGGCGACGTTTTCCGCTACGATGCGGGCATGTCCGAATCGTCCTATCTCGCGGTTGGTGACCATGTGAGCCTGCTCCTGGGCACAGTAAAGTGCGAGAAGATCGGTGCGCGCGAAGCCCAGATTCTCGAGAAGGAGATTGAAGGACTCGCGCCCGCACGGGGGTGGCGAATCGTGCTCGACATGAACGAGGTGACGATGGTCGCGTCGATGGGCCTCGGGCTTCTTGTTTCGCTGCACAAGAAAGCCAAGGGCAGCGGCGGGGCCCTGGTGATCTGCTGCATGAAGCCGGAGCTTTTGCAGCTCGTGCAGCTCACCCATCTGCACAAAGTGCTGAAGATCGTCCCGGACAACAACGCCGCGCTCAAGGCCGTGATGTAATCGCATTCGAGGCTGCGTGAAATGATGTTCGCGGCGAAGAACGAAGCATCAAGAGATGGGGCCGCGGCCGAGCGTGTGCGGCTGGCGGTCATGCTCTCCGGCTCAGGACGGACGCTCTCGAACCTGCTTGAGTGCATCGATGCTGGGAAGTTGCACGCACGCATCTCGCTCGTGATCGCCTCACGCGAATGCCCTGGTGCAGAGATTGCGCGGCGGAGAGGCGTATCAACAGTCGTCGAGGTCGGCGACATCCCCGCGGCGAGACTGGGCGAACTGCTCGCGGCCTCCGGGGCCAGGTGGGTGGTGCTTGCAGGCTACCTCCGGCGGGTTGCGATCCCTGCCGGATTTGAGAACCGCGTCGTTAACATTCACCCCGCGCTTCTCCCGGCGTTTGGCGGGACGGGAATGTACGGCCTGAATGTGCATCAGGCGGTGATCGATTCCGGGGCGGAAGTATCGGGGTGCACAGTGCACCTGTGCGATTCCGAGTACGACCGCGGGCCGATCGTGCTTCAGGAGCGGGTTCCGGTCCGGCCCAATGACACGGCCAAGACGCTGGCGGACCGAGTGTTCGAGGCGGAGCAAGTGGCGTATCCGCGGGCGCTGGAACTTCTGGTTTCCGGCCGCGTAAGTGTGGAGGGCGGGGTCATACGACCCGCCGCGCCGTGACGGAAGATGTGGTGACTGGGGAGCGACGCAATGCCGAGCAACTTGGCGGGCCGTATGGCGACGTTGCTGGCCGCATCGCTGAGTCTCTGGCTCATCTTCGCAGCTGATGCTCAGCCGCCGATCGAAGGTCCGAGCGCGGCCGATCCTGCGACCCAAGAGCGTGCCGCGCAACCGGCGAAGTCGCGGGAGCAGTACGAAACCGAGTTTCTCAGTGCGATGAGGCGCGGCGATCTCGATCGGGCTGAGCAATCTCTTCGTGACTGGACCGCCGGCGATAGCCAGAACTTCGTGCCCTGGTACAACTTTGCGTGCGTGCTCTCGATGCGCGGCAAGCTGGGCGAGGCGGAGGCCGCGCTGCAGCGAACCGTGATCGAAGGGTTCAGCGATCTGCGAGTGCTGATGACCGACCCCGACCTGCGGCACCTCCGCGGGACGGACACCTATGCGGCGATCATCGAGGGATGGGATCGAATCGTCGATTCCCGAGTCGATGCGCAGCTTGAGTCGGCGAAGAAGCTCTTCCGCGGCACGCCCGGCAAACCGTATCTGTTTGAGAAAGACACCCAGTTGCGGCTGGCATACATCAGCGCGTTTGATCCGGAGATCTTCGGGCTGGCGAAGGCGGAACTCGCGGAACTGACCAGGTGGTGGCACGAACTGGTGCTGCCGACTGAGGAACCGTGGCGCACGGGAACGGGGGCGGAATCTGCGATGCCGGACCAGCCACGCGAGGGGGAGACCGACGACGCAAAGCCGCGTCCTGGCCGGCAGCCACCGTGGGTGATGGTCGTGCTTCCGTCGCGGCCGGATTACCTGCGATGGGCCGCGGCGAAGTACGGCACCGCCGGCCAGAGCGTGGGCGGGGCGTATAGCCACGATGAGAAGCGGCTGGTCGCGATGGACCTGGGGTCAACACTTCGCCACGAGTACTGGCACGTTTTGCACTGGCGACATATGGATCAACTTGGCCAGCGACACCCCGTCTGGGTCATGGAAGGGCTGTGCAGTCTTGTCGAGGACATCCAGCCGCTCCCGGAAGGCGGATTCCGAGCTCTGCCGAGCTGGCGTACGAACATGGCCAAGCGCCTGGGCAAGGGCGGGAGCCTGATGCCTTGGGATGTGCTGTTTGAACTCGATCAGAAGCGGTTTGTCGGAAGCAAGCCTCTGGCGTACTACGCGCAGGCCCGGGCAATCTTCATGTTTCTCGCGGATCGGGGCAAGCTGCAGGACTGGTACGGGGCCTATGTCGAGGGCTTCAGAAAGGACCCCACGGGTGCAGCTGCTTTTGAGCGAACCTTCTCCAAGCCGACAGCGGAGGTGGAGAAGGACTTTCGGGCATGGCTCAAGGATGTGCCGGAAGTGGCGGAGGAGATCCGGCCGGGGATGGCAAGCCTGCCGTTTGAGATCGGGCCCGGGACGGGCGACGGCATCGTGGTGAAGAGTACACCTCGCGGCAAGTCCGGGCGGGCATCGGGGTTACGAATGCGGGACGTGATCACGGCGATTGATGCCGAGCCGGTGCGGGACCTGAATGACTTCGCGCGTGTCCTTGGCGATCGACTGGTGGGGGAAGAGGTGAAGGTGTCCTATCGCCGCGGCAGTGTGCATGAGGAAGTGGTGGTGAAGCTCATCCGGCAGCCGGAATAGGACCGGGTGGCCGGCGGGACATCGGCGCATCCCGTACTGGCAGGTCCCGAACCTACACTGGCCCTCCATGGCTTACACCGTACTTGCCCGGCGTTACCGTTCGCAGTCCTTTGACGAGGTCGTTGGCCAGGAGGCCATCGCCCAGACGCTCAGGAATGCGATCGATCAGAACCGCGTTGCACACGCGTACCTCTTCACGGGCACGCGCGGTGTCGGGAAGACCTCGATGGCGAGGCTCTTTGCGCGAGCGCTCAACGCCGTTGATGACAAGGGCAAGGAGAATGCGGATGTCGCCGCGGCGATCATGCGCGGGCAGGATACCGACGTCATTGAGATCGACGCCGCCAGCAACAACTCGGTGGAGAACGCGCGCGAGCTGATCGCCAACAGCGTGTACCGCCCGCTCCGCGGCCGCCGCAAGGTCTACATCATCGACGAAGTGCACATGCTCTCGACGGCGGCGTTCAATGCGCTGCTTAAGACGATGGAAGAGCCGCCCGAGCATGTGGTTTTCATTCTGTGCACAACCGAGACGCACAAGGTTCCCGCCACGATCCAGTCGCGGTGCCAGCGGTTTGATTTCCGGAACATCGCGACCTCGAAGATCGCCGAGCACCTGAAGGAAGTGCTCAAAGGGGAGAAGATCACCGCCGAGCCCGAGCTTGTGCACATGGTTGCGAGGTTGGGCAATGGTTCGATGCGCGATGCCCTGAGCCTGATGGACCGCCTGCTCGCGGCGGGCGAGAAGAAGCTGAGTGTGAAGCTGCTGGAGCAGCTCCTTGGCACGCCCGACGGGCAACTCGTGGGCGCACTTGTTGATGCGATCGCCGGCGGCGAGGCCTCCACCGCGCTGCGGAATGCTGATGCGCTGCTTCAGCGCGGCGTCTCGCCCGAGCAGTTGCTGGGCACGCTCGCGGACCGGTTCCGGGATCTCATGGTGATCGCCGCGTGCGGAGCCGATACTGATCTTGTGGAGCTTGGGGATGAATCACGCAAGCAAGCGGTGAAGGCCGCGGCGGGCTTTGATGCTGCAGGACTGACGCACCTGATCGCGGTGTGCGACAGCGTACGTCGCGCGTGCCGCGATTCGGCCAGCAGCCGCGCGCTGCTGGACGCCGCGGTGGTGCGGATGTCGATGGCGGACAAACTCGCGGATGTGGCCGCGCTGGTGGCGGGCGCCGGCGGCGGGAGTGCCTCGCGAAAAAAATGATCAGGGCGGAGGTGGTGAGCGAGTCGCAGGCAGATGCGACGCGTATTGAGGATCCCCCGCCCCAACCTGCCAGAGCGACGCTCTCGGCCCCTCCTGTGCGCTCGATCGCCGAGGCTTTTTCCACACCCGCCCTTGAGCGCTCTGTACCAACCCAGTCGGAGCAGCCCCGTTGTGTTGAGCCAGTGGAGATGATCCAGTCGCCAGCGGCCCCGGCCCCTCTGGTGGCGCGGCCGCTTGAGTCTGGCGATGCGTGGGCGCGGGTGCTTCGGGCGCAGGGGCTTCCGACGGTCTTGCGAACGTTGATGACGTATCTGCGACCAGTTTCGGTGGACCTGACGGCCGGACGCATCGTGCTCGCCGGCCCGGGCCGGTATGTCGAGTCGGCCCGTGGGCGGCACGCGCAGATCGTGGATGTGTGCAGACGCGAGTTGGGGCGCACCATCGACGTGCAGATCCAGTCGGATGACTCGCAGCCAAGCGAAGACGTTGCCGCAGCCTCCCAGGCCGCGAAGGAAGAATCTTCCGTGGCAGAGCCCGGCGGCGATGTCAGCCAAGCAGACGAAACAAACGCGGTGGATGCGCCAAAGTCCGTACCCGCGGCGAGAATGTCGCCGATGCTGCCCGCGGATCATCCGCTGGTGAAGGAAGCAATGGAACTATTCGGGGCGAGAATCGTAGATGTGCAGCACCGCCGGCCGAACGTGTGAGTAAGAGGGTTACACAAGCGAGGGATGCGATGCTTGAGCAGATGAAAATGATGGGTGCGCTGGCCGGACTCCTGAAGAACAAAGAGGGCCTCAAGGCCGCGGGCGAGCGAATCCGTACACGCCTTGCAGAGGTCCGTGCCGATGGAGCTGCCGGGGGCGGAGCCGTCCGGGCGACCTCAACCGGCGATCTGAAGATCGTGTCCATTCAGATCGAGCCCGCGCTCGCGGCCGGGCTGGCGGACCCTTCAAGCCGACAGCAGGCCGAGCAACTGATCGTCGAAGCCGTGAACAACGCGCTGGATCAGGCCAAGGCAATCGCGCAGCGTGAGGCGGCAAAGGAAGCCGAGGCCCTTGGCCTGCCCGGGATGGACGGCATGGCCGGCTTGCTGGGCGGCTAGTTCCTACGGCTGGCATGGGCGGGAACGCACTGGACACTGCTTTCCGGCCCCCGATCCGGTACCATGCAACCGCGTCGGGGGCCCAACGGATAGGCATCGCAGGAAGCGAACGCGGATGAAACGACGCAAGATCACCGGCACACATTCAACCTTTGAGGGGATCAACGCGACGCCCCTCATCGATGTCGTCATGTGCCTGATCATCTTCTTCCTCGTCGTGGGCAAGCTGGCGACGGACCGTGGATACGCCGTGCCGTTGCCGGGCTCCGCTGTCGGGCAAGATGAAACGTCGGCGTCGATTCTGGTGGTCACGGTCGCGCAGCGAGCCGATGGCCGCCAGACCTCGGGCTCGATCTGGGATCGCCTGGGCATCACCGTTCAGGCCGATGGCGAAGTCTGCCCCGATGTCGCCTTCCTCGAGGCAGCTGTCCGGGCCAAGCTGCGCGAGGCACGCGACACCTCCATCCAGGTTCGCGGCGACAAGTTCCTGCAGTTCGGACAGATCGAGCCGGTGCTTCGGGCCTGCGGGCAGGCCGGGGCCAAGAGTGTGCGATTCGCGACGGAGAAGGAGCCATGAGCACCGCCCGCCGCCGCAAACGAGAGTCCGTGCTTCGCCGGCGCGATGCGCTGCACAACTACACGATGCACTTTGGACCCAACATGACGCCCATGGTGGACATCGTTATGGTGATCCTGATTTTCTTCATGGCCACCGCCGCGTTCATGGGCAGCGAGTGGTTTCTGAAGGCGGCCATTCCGTTCGAGGCCGGTCGCGGCACGAACCTCAGCAAGAACAACGACCCCCTGGCAATCCCGCTCAAGCCGCTCGATGTCCTGATGGATGCGGGTGCCGATGGTCGCACGGTGGTCACGTTCCTGGAACTCAACCGCGCGAGCGTCGAAGAGTTCATCGCACGCGTTTCCCAGTTTCCGCGAAGCCAGGCTACCAGCGAACTGGAAGTCGTGATCAAGCCGATGGCGCGAGTCCCCTATGCGGATGTCGTGCGGGTCCACGCGGCCTGCGACGCCGCGGGGATCTATAAGGTCGGGATCACCATGCCCCGTCAGACCGATGCACCGGCGATCAACCCGTAGGGTTTCGACTCATCGCCATCCGGGCGACCACGACTCCCGCGATCAGGTCATAGGCGGCGTGCGCGATGATCGCAGAATAGAGATCGCCGGTCGCGATCACGATCATGTGGAACGCCAGCGCGAACAGGCTCGCAAGAACTGCACCGGCGAACCCCTGCATCGCATGGGCCAGGCCAAACGCCAGGGAAGCAATCGCGGTTGCCGCGAAGCTCGAGCCCAGTTCCCGCTCCAGCAGACGCGAAAGAACGCCGCGGAAGGCGACCTCCTCCGCCAGCCCCGCCATGATGCAGATGAGCGTGTAGGGAAGAAGCTGTCGCGGGTCTCGCCAGTTGGACATGGTGATCGCTTCCAGCCGAATGCGCTCCGGCCCGTCAAGCGTTCTGGACCGCCCGGCCAGCATGGTCAGCGAGGCAACCATGAAGCCCGCGATCGCGGCTATGTCGATCCAACCGGGTCTCCAGACTGGGAAGAGCTGGAGATCCTCGCGAAGCGCCACGACCGCGGCGATGCCGAGAAGGACCGTGAGCGTGATGAGTGTGTTCGCGTGGACCGCGCCCCGTGCCGGGAGCGGCACACGCCCCGAGCGAATGGCGCTGGCGGAGCGGATCGCCAAGATCGGGAGCGCGATGACCATGAAGAGGATGTAGGTCCAGGCGAGCATCGCGCAGCAGCCTACCGCGGACCGCCTGGCTGTGCTGTGCCGGGGTGACATTCCGCCTTCGCCCGGCCTATCACTCCGCGTGGAGATCAGCGTGCTCATCCCGACGTTCGGCCGCGCGGCGAAGCTTGCGCGGTGTCTGGCGCGGTTGTCCCGTCAGGACCTCAACCATCAACGCTTTGAGGTGTTGATTGGGGTCGATGGGAAGGATGAGGCGAACGAGCCCGACGATGAGGCCGCGCAGGCCGTTCATGCACTGGCTTCGACCAGCGCTGGCGCAATGCGGGCGGTGGTATATGAGTTTGACCACGCCGGACCGGGCGCAACCCGAAACAAGCTCGCTCAGCATGCCAATGGGAAACTGCTCCTGCTGCTCAACGACGATGTGCTGCCGGAAGAGAATCTGCTGTCATCGCACCTGCGCGCACATCAATCCAGGGACGGACGATCGGCGATGGTGCTCGGCGCTGCGCCATGGGCCGTGCCCGGCGCGCGCGAGGACACGCTCTTTGATCGCCTCGTTCGTGACACGTCGATGATTTTCTTCTATGACCGAATGCACGAGGCGATGGCGAGGGGAGAAGCGGGTGCCGAACACGACTGGGGATTCCGCCACGCGTGGACGCTGAACTTGAGCCTGCCGCGGCAGGACTTTGAGCGAGTGGGGGGGTTTGACCAGCGACTGACGTTCGCCTGCTATGAAGATTTGGAGTTCGCGCGGCGCGTGCATTCCAATGGCCAGGTGCCGGTCCTGTACCGTCCCGAGTGCATCGTGCATCATGACCATCGGATCACTCTGGAGTCTTACCTCGCGCGCGAACGGCTCATGGGCAAGGCCGCGCTGCAGCTTGCGGCCGCCGCGGGTGAGTGTGCGCGGGAGATTTTCGGGCGCGACATCACGAGCCACGAGGAGCAGGAGTACAGCCGCGAGTTCGTGAAGCGGGAGCAAACGCTTGCGGATCGGCTCAGGAAGTCGCTTGAGGCGGTGTCGACGATCCCTGCGGGAGCCGTTGATGGCCCGCTCGCGACGGTGATCCTGCGCACGATGTACGAGCACCATCTGCTGCTGAAGCGATGGACGTGGAGGAAGGGCCTGCTGGAAGCACAGTCAGGCAAGGCGGCAGCTTCGCTGAGCGGCACGTAAGGAAATGTCAGAGCGGCCGATTCACAAAGCGGCAGCGCATCAGATTGAAATGAGCCGGATGCCGGAGAGCGCAAGGGTGGCTGCTGTATCTGCTCATTTGCTTCTCGGCGGATCGACTGGTTTGCCGTTCTGCTGCGACCAGAACTGCGCCCAGTTTTTCCAGGCAAACCCGGCGACTTCTTCGTCGCTCCAGCCGCGTGAACTGAGCGCCTCGGTCAACTTGGAAAAGTGCCGTGGCCGGTCGATTCCCTCCGGCAGCGCAAGCATCGAGAATCCACCATCAGCATCGCTGCCGAGGCCGATGTGGGCGCGAGATCCCGCGAGGTCACACACGCGCTCGACATGCGCGATGGTTTCATCGATCGTCGCGCGGCCGTCTTTTCCGGGCGGGCGCAGGAACTTGCTGAACAGGTTCAGGCCGATGATCCCGCCGCGAGCGACGATGGCTTGGATCTGATCATCGGTGAGGTGCCGCTGGTTTGCTCCAGACGGATCGACGATCGCGCGGCAGTTTGAGTGCGACGCGATGATGCGGCGGTCAGTGAGGCCGAGCAGTTCGCCGAAGGCTCGGTCGCTCAGGTGCGAGGCATCGTGCACAAGTCCCAGCCGATCGATCTCCCGCACCAGTGCGCGTCCAAGATCGGTGATGCCAAGGTCCGTGGTGTTGCCGCCGGCATATCGAGACTGTTTCGCCCATGCGAGCCCCACCGCGCAAGCCCCACGTTCCTTCCACCAGGAAAGCTCATCAGGGGTACGGATCGGGTCGGCGCCTTCGATCAGGATGCCGATGTGCAGCGTGCTGATGAGGCGAGCGATGCGACGTTCCAGTGGCACGGGTACGACGGAAGCCACTCCCATGCCGCCGCGGATCTCGCCGATGCCGGGTTCGATCCGCAGACAGGCGGGCAGGTCCATTGAGAGCAGCCCCATATCCCGCCAGGTGAGATAGACCTCGAGTTGTGCACGGCCAACAGCATGAGCCCGCGATGCGTCTCCTGCCGGATACGCCACCGCATCGTTCCCATCGGGTTCTGTAAACACGGTTGCCAGGGCGAACCGCACGTTGCCCGCGGCCAGTTCCGGCAGCGTTACGCTCGCCGGCGCAAACGGTCCGATCGCGCTCGTGTCGGCGGGCAGCGGAGCGAGCATATCGCGCCGGTTCACCGCCAGGCAGGCAAGGTCGAGGTGGGCGTCAAACCAGATGGGAGAGGGCACGGACGAGAACCTTTCTCGGTGAAGCTGCACCGGCAGTGACAGGCCTGATGCGCTACTTCAGCGACGCCACAAACTCGCTCAGCCTTGCCATTCCCTGCTCGATCTGCTTCTCGGAGCAGGCGAAGCTCATCCGGATATGCTTTTTTCCGCACCCGCCAAAGTCTTCGCCCGGCACGCACGCGACGCGCTGGCTCGCGAGAAGCGACTCACAGAAGTCCAGTGCCGACGCGATCTTCTTTCCATCCGGACCGGACTTCCCGAAGTGCGCTGAGACGTCGGGGAACAGATAGAACGCGCCGGTGGGTTGCGCAGCCTTCAGGCCGGGGATCTTGAGCGACAGCGAATAGATGAGTTCTGCCCGGCGGGCGAACGCCTTGCGCATTACCTCAACTTCATCAGCGCACTCCCGAAGCGCAACGCCGATCGCGGGGTAGACAAAGGCCGTGATGTTCGTGGTCATCTGCCCCTGCATCGTGGCCATCGCCTTCATGAACCTCAGCCCCCACGCGCCACTCGTCGTGGTGTAGCCGATGCGCCACCCGGTCATCGCATAGGCCTTCGAAAGGCCATTCACCGTGATGACACGCTCGGCGATTTCCGGTATCGAGCCGATCGAGAAGTGGGGAATGCCCCCATAGGTGATTTTCTCGTAGATCTCATCAGAGATGACGACAATGTCGGGCGCGAGTGTCTTCGCGGCCTGGGCGATGACCGCTGCCAGTTCCCGAAGTTCCTGCTCCGAGTACATGGTGCCACACGGATTCGACGGCGAGTTGAGCATCACCACCCGCGTTCGCGGGTTGATCGCGGCCCGAAGCTGCTCGGGGTTCACTTTGAACGAGGTTTCAACGGTGGTGGGTACTTCGATGACCTTTGCGCCCGCCAGTTCGGCAAGCGGCGCATACGACACCCAGGCGGGAACCGGCAGAACCATCTCGCCGGGGGCGACGCCGGCCTCGGGTGCGTCAAACAGGCACTGGTAAATCACGTAGAGGGCGTGCTTCCCGCCGGCGGAAATGCCAACATGATCCGCCGTGACCCCGGGGATGCCGTTCTCCCTTGTCGCCTTTTCCGCGATTGCCTTGCGAGTATCCGGGTCGCCCATGGTGGCCATGTACTTGGTCTGGCCTGCCAGCAACGCATCGATCGCGCCCTGCTTGATCCGCTGCGGGGTATCAAAGTCGGGTTCTCCCGCAGCAAAGCTCAGAACATCGACGCCTTGGCGCGCCAGCTCCTTGGCGCGGTTCATCACCGCGATCGTCGAGGAAGCCTTCAGTCCGCTGACCCGGTGTGATAACTTCATGGCCGGAGCATATGGGCCGTAAGCGAAGCTTGCGCATCACCGGGGACATCGTCGCCCCTTCACCAATGTTTTGCGCGGAAACGCATCGCGACGCTGGTGAAACCCGTAAAGTGGTACGTGGAGTGGGAGAGGTTTCCGCGAGACACCAAATGATCGACCGCAGACACTTTCTCGCAAGGGCCACCGCGTTCGGGGTCGGCTTTGCGGGGCTTCGCGCGGGCCTTGCCTACGGTGCAGCGCAGCACTCCCTCCAGGATGGTGGGTTCGGGCCGCTGATCGCCGACCCCGCCGGACTTCTTGATCTCCCGGCAGGATTCTCATATCAGGTGCTGGCGCGGCGTGGCGACCCGATGGACGACGGGCTCATCGTGCCCGGCATGCAGGATGCCATGGCGGCCTTCCCGCGTCCCGATGGCACCACGGCGCTGGTCGTGAATCATGAAGTCGAGATTCCCGGCATCGGGCCCATCGGGCCGTTCGGCCGGAGCGATGAGCTGCTTGATAACATCCCCCCCGCGGCGTTCTACGACCGAGGCGCCCGCGCACGTGGGGGGTGCAGCACGATTATCTACGACACGAAATCCGGGGAGGTCCGTCGGCGGACCCTGACGCTCATCGGAACGGTACGAAACTGTGCTGGCGGCGCAACGCCCTGGAACACATGGCTCACCTGCGAGGAGTGCTTCGAGTCGAAGGGAATGGGCTTTGACGAAGATCATGGCTATGTCTTTGAGTGCATGCCGCTCGCGGACGGCCTCACCATGAATCCCAAGCCGATTCGCGACATGGGGCGGTTCAATCACGAGGCCGTGGCGGTCGATCCCGCCTCTGGCGTCGTCTACCTGACCGAGGACCGGGCAGACGGGCTGCTGTACAGATTCCTTCCCAAAGACCGGGCCGATCTTCACAAGGGTGGACGACTGCAATCCCTCGCAATCAAAGGGCACAAACGCCGCCTCACGCAGAACTGGGGTGATGCGGAGCCCATCGCGGTCGGTGCCGCGTTGCAGGTCGAGTGGTTGGATGTCGACAACGTCGATCCTCGCGTTGATGACCTTCGCTATCGCGGGTTTGAGCGCGGCGCTGCGGCGTTCGCCCGGGGCGAGGGGATGTGGTTTGGAATCGGCCCGGGTGCTCGGAAAGATTCTCTCCGGTCAAGCGCGAGGGTTTACTTCGCCTGCACCAACGGCGGCATGGCCCGGCTGGGGCAACTCTGGCGATACTTGCCCAGCCCGTACGAAGGAACGGACCGGGAGCGGGAAGATGCTGGACTGCTGGAGTTGTTCGCCGAGCCCAACGACTCTGCGGTCATCGCAAACGCGGACAACCTGGCCGTCACACCCTGGGGAGGGCTTGTCGTGTGCGAAGACGGCGATGAGGAGAGCAAACGGATGGTGATGGTGAGCCCCAGCGGCGGCATGCACACATTCGCGAGGAACGCGTTGAACAAGTCTGAACTCGCCGGCTCGTGCTTTTCCCCGGATGGGAGCACCCTGTTTGTGAACATTCAGACCCCCGGGATCACGATTGCGGTCCGCGGCCCTTGGAGCCGGGCACAATAGTCGCAAGGCGTTCGGTATTTTTCCCGGCAACGAGGCGCGGTTTGGTCCTTGAAGTGAACCCCGGTTGAGGCCTATCCTCACAATCTGACACAACCCCAACGGCTTGAGGCAAAGGCAGCAATGAACGAGGCTCAGTATCGCACTCAGACGGTCCAGGCGAATCGCCGGCATGACACGGACTCCGGGTCTCCCGAAGTTCAAGTTTCATTGCTGACCAACGACATCAACTTCCTCTCGCAGCACCTGCAGACGCACCGCAAGGACAACAGTTCGCGGCGTGGACTGACGCTGAAAGTTGCCCGGCGTAACCGGCTCCTGAAGTATCTCGCCAGGACCGACAAGGACGGATACACCGCCCTCATCGGCCGCCTCGGCCTCCGCAAGTAATCCACCATGCCCCTCGCGAAAGCGGGGGGCTTGTCGTTTCCGGCCCGCGAAGGGTCAGGCGCTCGTCGGGACGTGGCCCTTCGCGGCCCGGGCGTCTGCGAACAATGTTTTGAGAAGGGCAAGGGTGGGGCGTCGGCCACGGCCCGGGTGGCAGTGGGCACGGTGCAGTCAATGACTGCCTCATGCCTTCTGCCTCCGATTTGGGTGTCGGGCCGGCGAGTCAAGCCGAGGATCCGCGACCAAAGCCCCGTTCGGGCTGCCCGCGCGCGGATTCCCGGCGCAGCCGAAGCTGGAGACAGAAGACATGGCATACGTAAGAGTTGAGCGTGAGATCGCCGGGCGCACCTTGATCATGGAAACCGGCAAGGTCGCCAAACTGTGCGACGCCGCGGTGATTGCGCACTACGGCGGCAGCACCGTGCTCGCGACCGTCGTCCGCGCCAAGCCGCGCGAAGGTCTGGATTTCTTCCCCCTCGCGGTCGATTACCGCGAGAAGGCGTCCGCCGCGGGCAAGTTTCCCGGCGGCTTCCGCAAGCGCGAGGGCGCTCCCAACGAAAAAGAAATTCTCACCATGCGGATGATCGATCGTCCGATGCGTCCGCTGTTCCCCGATGGCTTTATCGACGAGATCCAGGTTCAGTGCTGGGTCATGTCGCACGATGGCGAGAACGATACCGATGTGCTCGCCGGCACCGCCGCGTCGGCCGCGCTTGCCATCTCCAACGCTCCGTTTGAAGGCCCCACCGCCACTGTGCGCGTGGGCCGCGTTGTGACCGATGACGGCCTCCGCTACGTCCTGAACCCCACCGTGACCCAGCTTGAGTACTCCGATCTTGACATGGTGCTTGCCGGCCACAAGGACGGCGTGAACATGATCGAAGTCGGCGCGGCCGAGGTCGACGAGAAGGGCGTGTTCGGCGCCATCGAGTTCGGCATCGAGGAAGGCATCAAGCCCATCCTCAGCCTCATCGACGAACTCGTGAAGAAGGTCGGCAAGGAGAAGGTCATGGGCGATCTCGCCCTGCCCCCGGCCGATGTCATCGAGCAGGTCCGCAAGGCGGTCGAGGGCGAGCTCACCGAGGCCCGCAAGATCAACGGCAAGGCCGCACGAGGCGAGCGCGTTGATGCGATCCGCAAGGCGATGCTCGAAACGCACTTCCAGCTCAAGGCCACCGGCACCTACGAGGAGTTTGCCACCAGCCAGAAGCGCTTCAACGGTGCGAAGGAGGCGTTCAAGCGCCTTGAAGAGAAGATCACCCGAAGGTTGATTGTCGAGAGCGGTACCCGCGCCGACGGCCGCGGCCCCACCCAGCTCCGGACCATCACCTCCGAGGTCAACGTTTTCCAGTACACGCACGGCTCCTCGCTCTTCCAGCGCGGCGAGACGCAGTCGCTCTGCTCGGTCACCCTCGGCACCGGCAAGGATGAGCAGATCATCGACGGCCTGCTGCCGGAGTACTCCAAGAAGTTCACCCTCCACTACAACTTCCCGCCGTTCTCTACCGGCGAGGCCAAGCGAATCATGGGCCCCGGCCGCCGCGAGATCGGCCACGGCGCACTGGCCGAGCGGTCGCTGCTCGGCGTTCTCCCCTCCCCGGAAGAGTTCCCCTACACCATCCGCGTCGTTTCCGATATCACCGAATCCAACGGCAGCTCGTCGATGGCGTCGGTCTGCGGCGGCTGCCTCGCCCTGATGGATGCCGGTGTGCCCATCAAGGCCACCGTCGCCGGCATCTCGGTGGGTCGCTTCTCCGATGACGCAGACACGAAGGAGATCTTCGTCACCGACATCATCGGCGAGGAAGATTTCTTCGGCGACATGGACTTCAAGGTCGCCGGTACGCGCGAAGGCATCACCGGCATCCAGCTCGACCTCAAGGCCCGCGGTCTGGTGCTCTCACAGATCGAACGAATCTTCGAGCAGGCCCGCAAGGGTCGCCTCGAGATTATCGATCTCATGGAGAAGACGATTGCTGCGCCTCGCTCCGAGATCAGCAAGCGCGCCCCGCGCCTTGTCACCCTCCACATCAACCCCGAGAAGATCGGCAAGCTCATCGGGCCGGGCGGCAAGATGATCCGCGGCCTGCAGGACAAGTACGGCGTCACCATCGAGGTCGAGGACGATGGCACCGTCATGATCGCCGCACCCAACGGTGACGCGATCGACCTGGCGCGCTCCGAGATCGAGGCGCTCTGCGAAGAAATCAAGGTTGGCACGATCTACACCGGCAAGGTCGTCTCCACCAAGGACTTTGGTGCGTTCGTCGAGCTCGCCCCGGGAACCGACGGCATGTGCCACATCTCCGAGCTTGCCGAGGGATACGTCAAGAACGTGTCGGATGTGGTGAAGATCGGCGATGTCATCAAGGTGAAGGTGATCCTCGTGGATGACCAGGGTCGCATCAAGCTCAGCCGCAAGGCGGCCATGGCGGAAGAGACCGTTCAAGCTGGGTAAACCAGCGAAGACAGATTGACTTCACGCACAAGTCCATGCTTTGCATGGACTTGTGCTGTTTTTGGGTTCGGTGAACCCGCGCCGTCGCAAGACATTGGACTTCGCGGTTTGAGAAGTTATGCACATCTTTCTTCACGGGTCTTTGCGGAATCGTGAAGTCTTGGTAGTCTGAGCGAAGTTTCATGTGTTCAACCGTGGCGGGACCTCTCCCGCCGGGCAGTCAATCTGAGGTTATTGTGTCTGTGCAGTTGCGGGTGCTGGAGCGGCGGCCCCAACGTGTTGCGAATGTGCACGCGATGGTTGTAGTTTGTGACCGGGGCTTCGACGCCGCCCCACCCCGATGCGCCGACACGGCCGTAGCTGATCCCCCGTGGGTTCACGCGGCGACGGCAAGCGGGTTCTTCCATGTCTGAAGGTAGTCCGAAGCAGATCATCGACGTCCAGGGTGCCGTCAAATGGTTCGACCCGAAGAAGGGCTTCGGCTTCATCGTCGGACCCGAAGGCCAGGATGTCTTTGTCCATTACTCCAAAATTCAGGGCGAGGGCTTCCGCGTTCTGAAGGACGGCTCCGCCGTTTCCTATGACGCGGAACTGACCGATCGCGGTTGGCATGCCACCCGCGTCATTCGGACAGACCCGGCGCCGCTTGAGGTCATGATCCCGGAGCGGAAGACCTACACCCGCTCTCCGCGCCGTTGACCTTCCCTGCCTGATCGCTATTTCAACAGATGAAGGCCGCGTTCCTCGCGCTGATGGTTCCACATCAGCATCGCGGGGGGGTGGTTCTTCGCCAGCTTGATGAGCTGACTCGCCGAGCAGCTCAGACGCAGCGCGGCTTTCCGGGGGTCCCAGTTGCAGGAAGCGACAACGTCGAGGGCCTCGGCGAGCATCGCCGGATAATCTTCGTGGCTCGGGCTGCACGCGATGCGGCCGCCCTTCACCCTTGAACGCCAGAGCGTCGAGCCGATCTCCCCGATCGGAACCGGCATGCGCGCCGCGACGGCAAGCGCAAGGCGCAGACGCCTCGTGGCCATCCGCTTGTTCTCGCCCTGGCTGCGTCGTTCGCTCGCGTGCGCCACGATGCCGGTGGGCTTGTGCAGCAACTCGACAAGCGTTTCGACTTTGTTCCGGTTTTGCCCGCCCGGTCCGCCGGTGCGGCCCGTGCTGATCGTGCACTGCTTGAGCAACGTCTCCTCTTCGAGGCATGCCGGGTGCGACCAGCGTTCGAAAGCGGGCGCGGTCACCGCGCCACTCCAGCGACGGAACTCAGAGTGCGGGCACTGCTCGGCGAAGCCGTGAACGACAACGACTCACCCTGCCATCCTCGCTCATTGAGCGTGCAATGCCCAAGCGCGGCGATCATCGCGCCGTTATCCAGGCAGTACTCAATGGCTGGCAGTCGAACATCGATGCCGCGCCGAGCCCCCAAGTCCGTCAGCCCCTCGCGCAGCGCGGAGTTCGCGCTCACACCCCCGCCCACCAGCAGCGTCCGGCTTTGGGGGTGTCGCTCAAACGCGCGATCGAGCTTCAGGATCACCGCCGCGACCGCCGCCTGCTGAAACGTTGCGGCGACCTGCGCAGCGCTCATCCACGGCTTGCTGGGCGGCTGGCCCCGGGCCTCGCGCCGGGCGCGGGCGGTCTGGCTCTCCGGCACGCCCCGGAATGCGTACAACGCCGCGGTCTTCAAACCGGAGAACGAGAAGTCGAGAGACTCGGGCGAAATGCGAGAGATCGGGAATCCCGGCTTCTGCGGCTGGGCCGTCTTCGCGAGTCGATCAACCTCTGGTCCACCGGGGAACCCCAGTCCGAGGATCGCCGCCACCTTGTCGTAGGCCTCGCCGATCGCATCATCGATGGTCGAGCCGATGCGCCGGCTGACGGTGGGCCCTTCACAAAGAGAGATGGCCGAGTGCCCGCCGCTGACAACCAATCCCATGGCGGGCCATGCGGGAAGCGGGGGGATGCTGCCGACAGAGCCGATCCACCCGGCGGCCAGATGCGCCTGCACGTGGTCGACACCCACCACGGGGATGTCCAGCCCCAGCGCAAGTGCCTTTGCCGCGGCGACTCCGACAAGCAGCGAACCAATCAGCCCCGGCCGATTCCCCACCGCGATCGCGTGCAACGCGCCGAACTCCACACCCGCTTCGCTGACCGCGCGACGAAGAACTGGCAGGATGCGCTCGGCGTGGGCGCGGCTGGCGATCTCCGGCACAACGCCCCGGTACTCCGCGTGCAGATCGTGCTGCGAGGCGATGACGTTCGACAGAACCTCGCGCCCGCCGCGAACCACGGCCGCGGCGGTTTCGTCGCAGGAACACTCGATCCCCAGCACCAGGCGATGATCGATGGGATCACTCACCTGGAGAAGCCTCGGGTACAGAGGGCTCGACCGGCCGGACGTCGGCCTGCAGCAACCAGCGTTCAACATCCTCGCCGGTGATCTTGAGCTTCGCGACGACCTTGCCATCCACATCGCGAACTTCGACATGCCCATCTGTCAGCTTGGCGCTATCTGGCCAGAGGTCGATCAGTTCAGGCTTGCTTTCGCCCGTGGCCGCGGCGGTCTCAAGGGCGTTGATGCGTTTGTCGATCCGCGCGGACTCAAGCCCGAGCCGTTCCCTTGTCCGCTCAAGATTGCGAAGCTCGGTCACCGCGATCTCCGCGTGTGCATCTTTCGCGTCGCTCACCGCCGCCCACCTTCCGGTGTCCAGCCGGCCCTGAACGGCGCGGAGCGCGGCAGCAAGCTGCGTGTCGCTGGCTTCAGAGGCTATCCAAACCGGGTTGGCCCAGTCCTGCTTGATGACGGTGGGTTCCGGGTCGATGGACTCTCCTCGCACCGCGTCAAAGTCACGCCTGCGGAGGAACCTCGAGAGGATTTCCTCATCCTTCACCGGAACATAGAAGCCCTGGCTCGGATCGACGCCCCACGTCGTCGATTCATCCTGCCGCTGGATCAATCGACCCGAGGGCAGATAGTACCTTTGCGTTGTAAACTTCAGCTTGGCGCCCGAGAGTCGCGGTAGCGAGAGCACCGTCTGAACCAGTCCCTTGCCGAAGGTTCGCGTCCCAACCACCACCGCAGTATCGTGATCCTGCAGCGCCCCCGCGACGATCTCGCTTGCCGAGGCAGAACCCCCATCAATCAGCACCGCCACGGGAAGCCCGACAACCGCGCCACCAGAGGTTGCGCGGAGCGTCTGATCCGTCACGGCGCGGCCCTTGATGGAGACGATCACACCCTTATCAAGAAACGCATCGGCGATGCGGTGCGCGCCCTCAAGTGTGCCGCCGGGGTTGCCCCGCAGGTCCAGCACGAGTGAAGTCAGCTGGTGGCCCCCCGTCGCCGCGGCAGCACGGGCGGCCGCGATCGCCGCTTCAAACTCATCGGGCGCGGAAGGTGTGAACTGTGCAAGCCGGACATACGCGATGCCCCGATCGGGGTCGAGGAAGTAGTCCCACTTCCCGTTGTCGCCCGGCAGCCGACGCAGGCCGCGAACCGCGCGATAGGTGATCGCCTTGCGGGTGAGCGTGAACTTCTTCTCGACTCCTTCGCGCTGAATGAGGAAGCTCACCTCGCTGTTGGGTGGCCCGGTCAGCAGGTCGACGCACTGGTCGCTGGTCAGTCCGAAGGTGCTCTTGCCTTCGATGCTCGTGATCCTGTCGCCCGACAAGATGCCCGCGACCAACGCGGGTGAATCCTCCAGCGGGGTCACCACCGTCAACCAGCCGTCCCGCATCTCGATCTGACAGCCGATCCCGGAGAAGTTTCCAGTCAGCTGCTTCTCGAACTTCTCCGAGTCCTTCGGCGGAATGTACTCGGCGTACGGGTCATCCAGCGCCTCGAGCATGCCGTCGATGGCACCCTTCTGTAGCTTCTCGGAGTCCGGCTTGTCGACGTAGCCGGCGTTCAGCGCACGGTACACGTCGGTGATCGGGTCAAAGAAGTTGGGCTGCCCGCGAACCTGGGCATAGAGCTCAGGTGCACGCGTCACCGAGAACATCCCGAGCACGAACGCCAGGGCGATCGTCATGAGTTGCACCCGCCGCGAGGTGCGGCGTGCGGGACGCGCGGATGAAGACACGAGCGTTGAAGCGGAAAGAGACGGCATGGAAGCCTCCTGGTCCCGATTATTCGCAGGGAGATGAGGCGGGGACGCCACTCGGCAGGGATGAGGTAAGTTTCACGGCGGCGCTGTCAAGTACGGGAGGGCGAACAAGCGGGCTACAGTTCCTCCTCGATGCCCGCACCGACAGAACGTACGTCTATCAAGGTGCAGTCGGAACGAGCGGTTTTGGCCGCGGTTCGATTGCCCGGTTCCAACTACGACCCGCGCGATCCGTTTGGCGAGCTCCGCTCCCTTGGAGAGCAGGCCGGCGCGATCATCGTCGGCGAGATGGAGCAGCGAAAGCTCAAGCCCGAGGCCGCGACCTTCATCGGCTCGGGAAAGCTTGAAGAACTCCGCAACCTCTGCGATGCCCTGGATGCCACGCTGGTCATCTTCGATCATGATCTGTCGCCGCGGCAGATCCGTAATATCGAAGAGATCCTCTCGCCCAAGGGAATGACACCCATCAAGGTGGTCGATCGCTCGGAACTGATCTTGGACATCTTCGCTGGCCGCGCAACCACCCACGAGGCCAAGCTGGCCGTCGAGCTGGCGCAGATGGAGTACACCTACCCCCGCCTGCGCGCGATGTGGGACCACCTTGAACGTATCGTCGGCGCCGGCGGCATGGCGGGCATCGGCACCCGCGGCCCGGGTGAACAGCAGCTCGAGATCGACCGCCGGCTTGCCCAGAAGCGAAGGATCGAGCTCCAGTCCGAGCTTGACGTCATCTACGAGCGCAAACGCCGGACCGTTCGCGACCGCAAGCTCTCGCACTTTACTGTCGGAATCGTCGGCTATACCAACGCTGGTAAGAGCACGCTGTTTAACGGGTTGACCGTTGGCGGGGCGTACGCGGATGACCGCGTGTTCGCCACCCTTGTCACCCGCACACGGGACTGGGACCTGGGCGGCGGCCTGACGGTAATGCTTTCCGACACGGTCGGCTTCGTGAGAGATCTGCCCCACCATCTGATCGCCAGCTTCCGCTCCACGCTGGAAGAAGCCACGCACGCCGACCTGATCCTCATCGTGCTGGATGTCTCCGACCCCGCTTCAGAGATGCAGTATCAGACCGTCATTCATACACTCGACTCACTCGAGTCAGAGATCGCCGAGCAACAGGCACGCGATGCGCGCGCTGCTGGCCCCGCGGGTGCTCGCGGCGCAAACGATGATGGCGAAGCGAGCTGGGTTCCGCCCGAGCGGCTCGTCCTGCTCAACAAGGCGGACAAGCTGACAGATAATCGCGAACTCCTGGTCTGGCTCAGCAAGGTGCCAGGCGCCATCCCGATCGCAGCCATCGAACCCGGCGGGCTCGGACACGAAGCACTCCGGGAAAAGGTCCGTGCCGCTGCCCAGATGGGTGTGCAGGAAGTGGATGTCGTCGTACCGGTGTCAGAAGGCAAGGCGATCCAGCGGCTGGAAACTCGCGCCAAGGTGCTCGCCCGCGAGTACGCCGACGACGGCCAGCACGTCAGAATGCGGGTTCGGATCGGTACCCGCCAGCTGGATCAGTTGCTCTCCACCACCGGCGGCCGGCTGAAGGTGGCGGGCGCTTCGCCTTCTACTACCCCTGCCTGAGCCACTCGGGCGCTGGGCTGGAAATCCCCCCTCGGCATGCCGATACTCATGGCCTGTCGCATCGGCGGCGAGGCCACCTTAGCTCAGCGGTAGAGCGATGCTTTCGTAAAGCATAGGTCCAGGGTTCAAATCCCTGAGGTGGCTCTTTGAAGGCGGCACGGGATTTCCCCGTGCCGCATCTGTTTTTGCAGCGGCGTACTCTGTCCGCTCAATCCCTCGCACAGACCAGCCAGAGCCCGTCATGGCCCGCCGTCCCGATCAGCACCTGCCCGCCGCGCCCGGTTCTGCCGCGGCGTGCGCCAAAAGCGATGTGCTCCGGTTCGGATTCATCGGAGGTGCCCGCAAGAGCGGCACCACCTGGCTTCTCAAAATGCTCGGCGCCCACCCGGAACTGCTGGCCATGGGCGAAGGCTTCTTCGTCGGCACTTTGGGCTGGGGTCTCGCGCCCGCGCTCGAAGAACGCGTTTTCCGGAACTGGGCCGCGCTCGACGATGTCGCCGGGTCCTGGATGAAGGGGGTCAATGCCGAGCACGGGCTGCGAATCGCGCGACGCGGGATGATCGAGGCCTTGATGCGCGACGCCGCCTCGCGCTCCGGCAAGCGCGGCTTCAGAGTCGTGCTCGACAAGAGCGCGTACGCCTACTCCCGCTTTGCCGGCCGGCTCTACGAGTTGTTCCCCGAAGCAAGCTTCATCGATATCGTGCGCGACGGTCGTGACGCCGCAGTCTCCGATGTCTTCATGATCCTTGCCAAAGGCCTTGGGACCCATTTTCCAGAACACAATCGTGAGCACATTGAGCGTGCACGCGCGTTTCATGTCGAAGGCCGCGGCGAACGCGTTCCCCTCTTCAATGACTGGCTGCTCAGACGATCCGCCCGCGAGTGGGCCGAAGCGATCACCGGTTCATCTATTGCTGGCGATTGCTTTGGGCATCGGTACATGCGATTCCGGTACGAGGAACTGCTTGCGGACCCGTCGAGCATCCGTCGCGCGCTGACGGTTCTCGCCGTCGACGACTCCGAAACAGCGGTGCAGCACTGTGTTGCCGCCGCTTCCTTCAAGTCACTCTCGGGCGGCCGTGCGCCGGGTCAGGAAGACCGCAGTCACTTCTTTCGCAAGGGTGTGGCAGGAGACTGGAAGAACCACTTCCGCGAAGAGGACAGGGCGATCTTCAAGGATGAGGCGGGCCGCGCGCTGGTGGAGCTGGGATACGAGGTGGATGAGGGCTGGTGAACGCACAATTCAGAACCGGCACAGGGCCGTCTCTCGCGGTGTCCCTGCGCCGGTGCTGGATGCGACCGTCGGAATCCGTGGTGCCGGCGATCGCTACACGACATGGCTCTGTCACGGACAGCCGGCGAACCAGACGCTGAGGAATGCGAAAATGTCGGAGACCTGGATCCCCGGCTGGCCATCGAGATCGGAAGCAGGATCCTCGGCAAACCAGGCTGCGAGGAATGCGAAGACGTCGGGCACGTCCAACGTTCCATCGCGATTGAAGTCTGCCGGGCACGCAGGCGGATCGGGCATGATACTGAAATCGAACGAATAACTATGCGTCTGGGACATGTCGATTTCCATGATCCAGAGCGCGTATTGACCGGCCGCTAGAGGTGGCGTGAATCCCGCCGCGCCTGGACCCGCCGCAATCGCCGGCAGAAGGTCGAGGCCCTCATCGGCGTTTCCAAAGTGCGTCCATCCGAGCAGCGGTGCGGCGTTTGGAGACTCGAGGGGCACGGTAATGTGCTCGCCCTCCTCCACACCGATGAACGACACTGCGCCCCCTACACTGACGCTCAAAAGGGTTAGGGCAACCAGCGAATGGTCAGTGGGAATCGTGACGGTGACATAATCCAGATCCCACACGTCAAAAACGCCGCTGGGCCCAAAGGTCCCGGTGATGAGGTTTGAACCCGGTGTCAGCGTGATGAAGGTGGGCGCGAACCGGTCGTTGGAAAGTTCTCCGTTGATCGCTTCGGTGTAAGACAAGTCAGCGCTGACTAGACCCGCGGTAAGTGCAGTCGTCAGCACTCCAGTCAACATCAACAACGCCCGAGAACGTGCGAGCATGAGCTTCCTCCTCCGGGGACCGCGAAAGGGGCGCAACCGGATTTTTCCGATCGCGCCCACGTGCATTCGAAGGGCCAGTTCTGATCAGACCGTACGACGGCGACGAGCGGTCACGAAGGCACCGAGCCCGAGAAGCGCGATGGCGCCGGGTGACGGGATGATGCCCGGATCGACAAACATGGCTACGAGTTGTCCACCCTCGACCAATTCTCCGGGGATGCCGAAGTGGGCCTGCACGTCCAGCAGGAACCAACCGTCGCCGAGGATGTCCTTGGCATCAATGATGCCGCTGGACTCTTCGTCGCGAGTGAGGAAGCCGGGGGCGCCGGGAGTGAAGCGGGCGGGATCGTGCTCGGCAATCACTCCAAGGCCGCCCGTGTTGGTGTCGTACAACCAGATCTTGCTAAGCGCATCCTGACCGCCGATGTCCTCCTGGATCAGAATTCTGCCGTGGGAGTCGATGCACATGTTGTCCATCATGTTCGGGCCGGAGGTGAATCCGTCCAGAAGCATGGTGATGTCGCCGCCTGCATTTGGATTGGTGATGTCATCGAAGCGCATGCGATACAGCCGGCTGTTGCCTTGCTGGGCGGGGGAGTTGAAGCGATCGGTAGTGACGAAGTAGAAGTCGTTCTCCTTGCCGGCGCGGGTGTCCCAGGCGCCATCCTCAGGGCGGAGGAAGTTGGTCACATTGTTTGCAACTGAGGAAGCGTCCAGCGCCGCGCCGGTGGTGTTCGCGACGCTGCCATGAGCGTGGAGATCGAAGCGACCCGCGGCGGCGGTCGGACGCGATTCAACCCCGCCTGCTCCGACGAGGTTGGTCACGCGAACGCCAAAGAGGTTGCCGTTGGTCAGGCCGGCGCGCTCGATGTCGTTGCCAGCGGCGGTTTTGTCGCCGACGTACATGTACACCTGGCCGGGAGTGCTGTCGTCGGTACCGATCACAACGGTCTTCTGCTGAGCGAAGGGGCTCGCCATGGAGTTCTCCCACGAGAATCTTCCCAAGTGAGGGAGCTGCCAGGTCTGGTTCACCGCCCCGCCGCTGACAATATGGGCGTAGGCGCGGCCTTCGGCGCCTGCTTCCTCGCCATTCATGTAGATGCGGTTAGCGGTGCCGAGGTTGCCGAACTGGTAAGCGGAGGTCGGGGCGAGATCGCCGGAGCAGAAGCGGTTCCAACGCTGCGCGGGGCTTGGGGCGTTGCTCCAGCCCGCGCCGGTCCATTCGTACGCGTCGGCGGACGATGTGTTGTGGTCGCGTCCCGAGTTCACGCTGAGGTCGGACGTGTTGATGTTCCAGCGGGAGACGAACGCGCCCGTCTGGCCGTGCGCACGCACAATGCCTGCGGTGCCGCCGAGTTCGTGGTTCATCACCAGGTTGAAGTTGCCGGTCTGTCCATCATCCTGCCAGGCACCAAGGCCGTCGGGAATTCCCACCATGCGATAGCCACCGATAGTGTCACCAACGGTGAGGATCGAGGTGGTCGACACACCCGGCGTTGTTGGCAGGACATAGGGCGTTTGTGAGCTGCTGGGACCAATGTTCTGGGCAAGGCTTGTCGCCGTGCCCGCGGCCACAAACAACGCACTCATCGCGAGGCATTTCTGACGCTTCATCTCTGAGTCTCCTTTTCATCCACAACGGATATCGCATCTTGTTGAAGCGGCGTGCACCATGCTCGCCACACGCGAAGTGGGAACGATAACCTCAGCGAGAAACCGAATGGCTTTGTCCGTGTTCAGTTCTGAACAGGCTTGCGCAAAGGTCGTGTATGGGCTGCGCTAACCCTTGACAATGTGAAGAGCGATACCCTGAAGCCGATGACAGAACATGCGGACATCGTGGTGGTCGGCTCGGGCGCGGCAGGCCTTATGGCGGCTATCTGGGCCGGTCGGACCGCGCAGCAGCAACGCACACGCCTCCGCATTCTCGCCCTCGATGGAGCCGTTCGCATCGGCGCGAAGATTCTCGTCGCCGGCGGCGGCCGATGCAACGTCACCCACTTTGAGGTCAGCGAGTCAGACTATGCCGCCGGTCCTGGCTCCTCGCTCAATGCGGTCCGCAATGTGCTACGGGCATTCCCCGCGGCACGAACCGTCGAGTTCTTCGCGGAACTCGGTGTCGAGTTGAAGCGTGAGGAGACAGGCAAACTCTTCCCTGTCACCGACGATGCGCACACCGTACTCAACGCGCTACTCAACGCGACGCCCACCGCCGGAGTGGAGCTGCGAAACCCGTGGCGTGTCGAGGCCGTTGCGCCAGTAGATCAGGGCTTCGCCGTACGCGGATCAACCGGAGAAATTGTCGCCCGCCGCGTGATCCTTGCCACTGGCGGCAAGAGCCTCCCAAAGACCGGATCCGATGGCCGCGGCCTTGAAATTACCCGTGATCTCGGCCACACAGTGACCCAGACCTTCCCGGCGCTCGTTCCACTTCTGGTCGACAAGACGCGGTCGTTCGTCCCCGAACTATCGGGCATCGCGCACGTTGCAGAAGTCTTCGTCGTCTCGTCATCGGGAAGGAAACTTGCCTCAAGCACAGGTTCGTTGCTGTGCACGCACTTCGGCTTGTCGGGCCCTGCTGCGCTCGACATCTCGCGGCACCTCGCCGCCGCGAGACGGGAGGATCGTGGCGCGGGGCTGATGGTGAACTGGCTTCCGGGGCGAAGCTTCGACGACGTCGATGCCGCGCTGGTGAAAGCCGAGTCCGGAACGCGATCGCTTGTGCGCATTCTGCAGGATGAGCGAGCGTTCCTGCCACCAATGCCCGAACGCCTTGCGCGCGCGGTGTGCGACTCCGCGGGTGCTGATGCTTCCGCGCCCCCACGCGAGCTCTCCCGCGATGTCCGGCGCACGCTTGCTCGTGCGCTCACAACAATGACGATCCCCGTCACGGGCGATCGGGGATACCTGTTCGCCGAGGTCACCGCCGGCGGCGTACCCCTCAGCGAGGTACGGCTCGATTCGCTGGAGTCGCGGATTCGGCCGGGCCTTCACCTCTGCGGCGAGATCCTCGATGTCGATGGCCGTATCGGCGGCTTCAACTTCCAGTGGGCATGGGCGACCGGCTACCTCGCGGGGTGCGCGGCCGCGCGGGCGTCGGCCCTCGCCCATCCGCCGGCGTGATGTCGACCCCGCGTTCAAACTTTGCGATCCAGCGTTCCGTGGAGGCGACAAAGCTACCTACCTTCTGCCTACCATGGCCCCAACGACCGGGATGCGGGCGTGAGCGGCTGAGCGCGCTGCAGCGACCGAGGCAACCAAGCCCCTCCGGCGCTGATCCCGGCCGATCGCCAAACGCGGTCGCACCATCAGGAGTTCGTGCATGGCATATGGCGGTATTGCGGGGTGGTTCTGGTTCGGTGCCGCGGCGGCAACGCTCTCGCTTGGTCTGGTCTCCCAGCCCGGCGGGGCCGGCGACGAAGGTAAGCCAGGCGTTGATGTCCAGAAAACCGAGGACAAAGCACCCGCTCCCGGCAAGCCCAACGCCGCGGCCCCGGGCGGCAGAGGTGGAGGCGGACCTCCCCAAGGCCCCCCGCCCGCCAAGGTGCGGGTAGATGCGGTTCGCGAAGAATCGGTCGAGCGTTGGCGCCAGGTCACGGGCGAACTGCGGGCGGTCCTCCGTTCAACTGTCGCCGCGGAGCAGGCCGGCCAGGTGATCGAGTTCGCGATCGATCCCGGTGACTATGTCGAGAAGGGCCAGACGATCGCGCGTCTGGATGATCAGTTGGCGCAGTTGGAGGTTGAACGGGCGAGGGCCACGTTCCGGACGCGCGAGGCATCCATCACCGAGCAGACGGTGACGCTCGACAAATCCAAGCGCGACCTCCAGCGCATCGAGGACAGCTATTCCCGCAGCGGCGCATCTCAGATCGAGCTCGACACGATCCGCACAACCGTCGCGAGCACCGATGCGAAGCTCGCTCAGGCAAGATCGGAACTCGCCTCCGCGCAGGCGGATATCAAGCTCGCCGAGAAGCGGCTCGCCGACATGACTGTCAAAGCCCCCTTCGCCGGAGTCATCATCGCCAAACGCACCGAGGTCGGTCAGTGGGTCAGCGAGGGCGACACGGTCCTTGAACTTGTTGCCCTCGATACACTCGACGCGTGGCTGGATGTCCCCGAGGCCTTCGCCGCAAGGCTGCTGCCACACAACGGGGTCGTGGCCGAAGTCGTCCTCCGCGTGCCCTCGCTGAAAGCCATCGGTAACGAGCCCGAGTTCCGGGCGCGTGTGTCCAGCGTCATTCCCTCTGCGGACCCACTGTCGAGGCTGTTCCCGGTGCGTGTTCGTCTGGAGAACAAGGGCACAAGCGACGATGTCCGCCAGCCCGGCCCGCTTCGGCCCGGCATGACCGTGGTTGGCCTCGTGCCCACCGGAGAACCGCAGATCGCGATGACCATCAGCAAAGATGCGCTGATGCGGAATGAATCCGGCACCTTTGTGTACTTCAACGGTGGAGGTGTCGCCGCGATCGCCCCCGTGCGGGTCGAGTATGCCATCGGGGATCGTGTGGTGATCCAGTCCGCCGCGCTCCGGCCAGGCGCTCAGGTGGTGATCGAAGGCAACGAGCGCATGTTCCCGGGTCAGCCTCTGATGATCCAGAACGCACCTGCACCTGCTCCCGCACCTGCACCTGCATCGCGCTGACACGCACGGATCCGATCATTGGTGTTTTCTCCCCAAACGCCCCGGCAGTTGTTGAGCCCGAGCTGCGAACTTTCCGGCATTTCGTAGGCCCTCGGCGGCTCTCCACGCAGCACAACAGCGAGACCCGATTCCATGGACCCGATCCGTTGGTCAATCAAGAAGCCCGTCAGTGTCGCCGTCGGCGTGATCCTCGTGGTCATGTTCGGACTGATCGGTCTTGGCACAATCCCCATCCAGCTCACGCCCACCGTCGACCGCCCGGTGATCCAGATCACGACCAACTGGCCGGGCCGAAGCCCTCAGGAGATCGTCGACAACATCACCCGTGAGCAGGAGAAACGCCTCAAGAATGTTTCCAACCTCAAGCGGATGGTCTCCAACTCAAGCGAAGGCCAGTCGGCCATCACGCTGGAGTTCTACCTCGGCGCGGACATCGCGAGAGCCTTGCAGGAAGTGTCCGACTCGCTTCGTCAGGTTCCCGCGTATCCGGCGGAGGTAGATGAACCGACCATCAAGGCTGCCGACGGCGCGAGCGAGAACGCGATTGCGTGGATCATCGTGGACCTTGACCCCACGGTTCGCGACCGCTTCCCCGACTATGACATTACCACGCTGTACGATGCGCTCGACAAGGAGGTCAAGCCTTTCCTGGAGCGGATCGACGGTGTCGCCGAAGTGAACATCTTCGGCGGCCGCGAACGGGAAGTCCGGGTGCTTGTCGATCCCGCCAAGCTCGCGCAGCGCAGCCTGACCTTCAACGAGATTATTTCCTCTCTGCAGGCCGAGAACCGCAACGTCTCGGCAGGCTCAATCGCTGAGAGCAAGCGTGACTACCGCGTCCGGGTGCTCGGGCAGTTTGTCACCGAGCAGGATGTGCTCGACACGATCATCGCCTATCGCGCCGCCGCGGACGGCACCGGCACCAATCTCAAGCCGGTGTATGTCCGAGATGTCGCCGAGGTCGAGTTCGGGTATCAGAAGCAGCGAGGATTTGTCCGGTCGCTCGGCCAGCCCTGCATCGCCGTCAATGCCGTCCGGCAGGCCAACGCGAACGTTGTTCAGGTGATGACAGACCTCCGCGCACGTCTCGATGAAGTGCGTGCAGAGATCCTCCCCAAACTCGCGCCCGAGGTCGGGCCCCACCTCCGGATTAGGCAGGTCTACGACGAGACCACGTACATCGATTCGGCGATCAGCCTCGTCACCGGCAATCTGTGGTTCGGCAGTCTGCTCGCAACAGGTGTTCTGCTGCTGTTCCTTCGCAGCTTCACCGCCACGGGCGTCATCGCGATCGCCATCCCGATCTCGGTCATCGGCACGTTTCTGGGTATGGTGGCACTGGGCAGGACGCTGAACGTCATCTCGCTCGCGGGGCTGGCATTCGCCACCGGCATGGTCGTTGACAACGCGGTCGTGGTGCTGGAGAACATCGTTCGCCGCGTTCGCGCCGGCGAAGCGCCGCGAGAGGCGGCATATTGGGGCACGAAGGAAGTCTGGGTCGCCGTGCTCGCATCCACGCTCACCACCGTCGCCGTCTTCATCCCCGTGCTGACGATCCAGGAAGAAGCGGGGCAGCTGTTCCGCGATATCTCGCTCGCGATCGCGACGGCCGTGCTCCTCTCGATGGTGATCTCCATCACCGTTGTGCCCTCCGCCAGCGCAAGGCTTCTCTCGGCTCATATCGAGGAATCCAGGCGCTCGCGATTCCGCAGGGTGTTTGATTCCCTCTTCGGAATTGCCCCGTTGCTGCAGCGACTGGTCGAGAAGCTCGGGGACGGCCTGCTCTGGCTCATGACCGGCTGGCGCGGCTGGACGCTCCGCCCCGCAATGATCACCATCATGGCCGTCCTGAGCTTGTGGGGAAGCATCGCGCTCATGCCCCCACTCGACTATCTCCCCACCGGCAATCGCAACCTGGTCTTTGGCGGCCTGCTCATCCCTCCCGGATATTCCGTCGAGCAGCAGCAGTCGATCGCCACGCGCATCGAGGAGCAGATTCGTCCGTACATCGAGGTCGATCCCTCCGATTCCGCCGCCGTCGCAGCCCTCCCGCCCATCTTCCGGTTCGAGGCGCCCACCGCTCCGTTTGACCCGGTGGCCATCAACAACTTCTTCATCGCGGGGTTCAATGGTGGAATGTTCTGCGGCGCGACCTCCTCCGATGAGCAGATCGTCATCCCCGTCGGCGCAGTGCTGACAAACGCCATGAACACCATCCCCGACGCCTTCGGCGGGGCCCGCCAGTCGTCGATCTTCGGTCGCGGCGTCGGCGGCGGAAACTCCGTCGATGTCGAGATCTCCGGCCCCGACCTGTCACGTGTAGTCGCCGCGGCCCAGTTCATCTTCATGAAGGGCGGCGCTCAGCCAGAGCAGGGCGGTTACACCTTCCGCAATGTCCAGCCCGAACCGGCCAACTTCACCCTCGGCCAGCCCGAGATTAACGTTGTGCTCACGCAGCAGGGACGCGAGCTGGGCCTGACCGTTCGCGATGTCGGAGTCGCTGTCCGAGGGCTCTTCGACGGAGCATTCGTCGACGACTTTATTCTCGGCGGCGACACCGTGGACATGGTCGTGCTCCCCAGCGGCGGACGCCTCGAATACAAGGAGCAGATCTCCAGTATCCCGGTGACAACTCCCTCCGGACGCATTGTTCCGCTGGATTCGGTCGTCGAACTCCGGCAGCGAGAAGCCCCGCAGGCGATCCAGCGCGCCGAGGAACTCGCCGCCGTGACGATTCGAATCACGCCCCCTGTGGGGGTCACCGTCGATGAAGTGATGACGCGAGTCCGGGAAGGATTCCTCGCCGAAGCGACACAGTCCGGCCTTATTGATTCCTCCATGCGAGTCCGCCTCGAAGGCACGGCCGCGAGCCTCGATGAAGTACGAGGCGCGCTCTTTGGCAAGACGAATGTCGGCCAGCCGCTGGCGGGCTGGCAGCGCGGCCTGATCGCCTTCTCCGGTGTCTTGGTCGTGGTCGGCGTGCTCGGCGCACTCTTCGCCTTTGCGCGCGGAGCGGGCATCATCAGCAACAAGGGCCGCGCACGCCGCGCCGGCGTGTTCTACGGAGCGGTCGGCATCCTGCTCCTTGGCTTGGTTGTCGGCGGCCTCCTCGCCGGGGTCTCGTGGCAGCCCCAGCTCCTGACCGCGAGATTCATATGGGCCCTGCTTGTTACCTATCTCCTGATGTGCGCAGTCTTCGAGAGCTTTGTCTACCCGCTTGTCATCATGTTCAGCGTGCCGCTGGCGGTGGTCGGTGGCTTCGCCGGCCTCAGCATCGTGCACGCGGCAACACTCGCTGATCCGACCATCGCCCCGCAGCAACTCGATGTCCTCACCATGCTCGGCTTCGTCATCCTCATCGGCACGGTGGTCAACAGCGCCATCCTCATCGTCGAACAGTCGCTCAACTTCGAGAACCCGGAGCGCTTCGGCTCCTCCGGCAAGCGGCTCCCGATCCTCGAGGCCATCCGCGCCTCCGTGGTCTCGCGATTCCGGCCCATCTTCATGACGACCGCCACCACGCTTGGCGGCATGCTCCC
>JBBRUT010000009.1:0-52687 GCA_038247555.1 Phycisphaerales bacterium
CGGAGCAACACGCCGGATGAATGCGGGTTCATCTCCGGCTCATGCCGCGCTTATCCACGCCAAGGCTCAAGTGCGACCGAAGGCTTGCCGAGGCTGGAACCCGATTGCTCCCTCCGCCACCATCCGCATGACGTCAAGTATCGCGTCCGGCGCGGAGAGTTTGTCGACAAATCCCCACGCGCCGGCGTCATATGCCGCGTCCATGAGTTCGGGATCATCCATCCCGCTGTAGATGATGATCCGGGTTGAAGGCGATGTCACACCCACGCGTCGGCACGCCTCGAGCGGATCAAGCCCCGGCATCGTGAGGTCGAGAATCACAAGATTGGGCCGCGACCGCTCCACCGTCTCAGCGAGTTCATCTGCGCGATCGAGCATTCCCACCAGCTCGATATCCGACTGTGACGCCAGGATGCGCGCCCAGCACTCCCGCAGCCGTACATCGTCATCAACAAACAGAACGCGGATCATCAAGCCACCTCTCAAGTGTTTTCGCTGCCCTACTCGCGCCACGCGGGTTCCCCCAGTTTATCATCGCAAAGCAGGTTTCGCACCAACTTTGTTTCGGTGAATTCGATTTCATCGCCCGCCCTGTCCGCATAGCCGAGTTTGGTGAGATCGTGAATGCCCCGACATGGGGGCATCGCGCAATCCTGGCCGTGCATCGCCGCGGATCCGGATGAGTTCGACGGTGAATCGGACTCCTGCTGCGGGGCAACACATCCGACTGCGGAAAATTGCCTGCCAGACTTACTCCGAACTTCTGCGCTGCTTTCGCAAACGTGAACGCCGCCTCACCGTCCCCGATGCACCACCATTCACACGGCGGATCGCGCCGTCCTGAACGAACATTGCATATGTCACGGAGAAAAGGGCCTTGCGCCCGTGTGCGATGCGGCATGGGGAAGGCTGCGCGCCACAGGACCGAGAACATTTCTTGGATCTCATCCGCGCTTCACAGATAACTCAATACGGGCATGTAGTGTTGTCGCATGGCTCAAAGGCCAACCGCAACTCTCTGCGGAATGCGTTTTCTCTCTCAACGCCGGAAGGCAAGAAAGGTAGGAGTATATGAGACTCTCGCTCAACATCGGTATCGGTATGGCTGTCGCTGCGCTCGCCGGCACGGCCGCGAACGCGGAACTGATCTTCGGCACCACCCAGCAGGGATTCCTGGTCAGCTTTGACTCGGCAAGTCCGGAATCGATCGAAACCGCGCTGCCGGTCCAGGGCCTCATGGCCAACGAGCACGTCGTCGGTCTTGATTTCCGCGCATCGAACTTCACGCTCTACGGCTACACCAACTTCGGCCGCACCTACACCATCAACCAGGACACCGCGCAGGCGACGTTCTCCGGCCAGGTAATGCCGTTCGACGGCAGCAACTTCGGATACGACTGGAACCCCGTCGCCGACGCCTTCCGCGTCGTCAGCGAGGCCGACCACAACTGCCGTCTCAGCCTCGATGGCAACACCATCGTCGATGAAGGCGCACTGACCTACAGCATGGGCGACGCTGGCTTTGGCATCAACCCCAACGTCACCGACATCGCCTACACCAACAGCATCGCCGGCGCCACTTCGACCCAGCTCTACGGCATCGATGTCGGCACCGACCAGCTCGTCCGCATCGATGCCCCGGGTAGCGGCCTTCTTGCGACCGTCGGCGGTCTGGGAATCCAGATCAATGCCCGCGGTGGCTTTGACATCTCCGGCGTCACCGGCGTCGCCTACCTCGGCGCCATGCTCCAGGGCGAGTCCGTCGCCCGTCTCTACACAGTGAATCTCCTCACCGGTCTCGCAACCGAGATCGGCCAGATCGATGGCGGCCTCGAGCTCCGCACCATGACCGTCGTGCAGCCCATCCCCAGCCCCGGCGCTCTGGCCATCTTCGGTCTCGGATGCGCCCTGGCGGGCGGCCGTCGCCGTCGGGCCTGATTCAAGCCAACCGTGTTCGCACGCCCGTGAGCTCCCTCCTCCAGGGAGCCACGGGTGTACGGACCGTTTCACGGTGTTCCTCAGCGGCGTCCGGCGCCCGTGTCCTTCCCAGAAGCGGACGGCACCGGCGCCGGCGCCGCGAGGAGGGCCACTTGTCCCCGCTGGAGGTGAGAAAGAGACCCAGCAAAGGGCAATCGCACCCCGACCGCGGCTTCACACCCCGCGCAGAGGGATCAATGCGAAAGTACACCAAGCACCACGACGCGGGAGCCCGCGACCCGCTTCGGCATTCACCCAGGATCACACCATGCACGCACGAACCACTTCCCCCCGCCCGCGCTCCGAGCCCATGTTCACTGCCGACCCCGCGATGATCGAATCGCTTGAAGCGCGAACGCTTCTCGCTGTCGATCTCGTCGGTGCCTTTATCAACTCCAGCCCACATTCCCTTGCGCCGGGAGAAGACTTCTCCGCGGCCATGGTCGTCAACAACGACGGAAGCGATGCCGCGCCGGGCTTCGGTTTGCAGATGCGTCTCTCTACCGACAGCGTGTGGGGCAACTCCGACGACGTCGTGTTGGGGGACGTGGATCGCCCCGCGGGCCTCGCGGCCTTCTCGAGTACATCGATCGTACGGATGTTCACGATCCCCGATGGCACCGCGCCCGGCACCTACTTCCTCGCCTTCTCGGTGGACCCAACCGGGGCAATCTCCGAATCCAACGAGAGCAACAACATCTACTTCACTTCCTCCCAGCTCGTCACCGTCACCGAAGGCGGCGGCGGAGATGTCGATCTGGATGTCTTCGGCAACGGTCAGGAGATCCTGGACGGAGCGATCAGCCCTTCCGCCGACAACCACACCTCCTTTGGTGATGTCGACATCGGCCAGACTCTCGACCGAACCTTCACCCTCTTCAACGATGGCGCAGGCACACTGCAGATCCTCAGCGTCTCCATCTCGGGGTTCAATGATCTTGACTTCGTGATCGTCGGCACCTCGACCTTCTCGCTCGGCGCAGGTCAGCAGGCGAGTATCACCATCCGCTTCTCGCCGCTGGCCGAGGGGATCCGCGTTGCCTCTATCCAAATCGACACCAACGACACCAACGACGGCACCGGCGATCCGAGCGAGTTCTCGTTCGCCATCTCGGGGCTCGGACACGAAGACGACGGCACCCCCGTCCAGCCCGAGATCGAGATCCGCGGCAATGGCCAGGTGATCACCGACGGAGATGTCACCTCTAACCTTTCGGACCACACCGCCTTCGGCCGTATCCGTCTTGACAATGCCGCGCAGACGCGCACCTACACCGTCTTCAACACCGGTGACAGCGCGCTCCTCATCAGCGGTATCGATGTGGTCGGCCGCAACGCGGACCAGTTCGTCGTGCTCGACCAGATCGATTCCATCGCTCCGGGTGAATCCGCGACTTTCCGTGTCCGCTTCGATCCATCCAGTCAGGGCGCGAAGATCGCAAACATTCGTCTCTTCTCGAATGACGCCGATGAGGCCGACTACAACTTCCGCGTCAAGGGCAACGGCGCTATCAACGGCGGCATCGGCGACGGCGTCGGGGATATCGGTGTGCTTGGAAACGGCCTTGCCATCATGAATGGCGACACCAGCCCCCGCGGTCTCGATCACACGAGCTTTGGACGGGTACGTCAGGACGACCAGACACGCACCCGAACATACACGATCGTCAATAGTGGCTCGGGCACGCTGGGGATCGATTCCATCTCCATCTTTGGCCGCGACGCGAGCAACTTCGTTGTGCTCGATTCTGTCACTTCGGTCGCGGCGGGCGAATCAGCAACGTTCCGCGTCCGCTTCGATCCTGACGGCCTTGGCAACCGCCGCGCCAATGTCCAGATCAACTCCAACGACTCGGATGATTCGGCATACACCTTCCGCGTCCGTGGCAACGGCACCAACAACGGTCCCGGCGGCGGCGAAGGCGAGATCACCGTCGCTGGTCTGCTGCTGATCGACGATGGTGACACCACTGCCACTGTCCCCGAAGGCACCAACTTCGGTCGTGTCAATGTTGATCAATCCAGGACCCGCACCTTCACGATCACCAACTCCGGTTCCGGCGTTCTGAACCTTGTCGGTCCGTTCGTTCAGATCACTGGCAATGGCGCGGCGCGGTTCACCATCTTGGAAATGCCCGACACCAGCCTCGCGGCGGGCGAGAGCACCACGTTTGTCGTGCAGTTCAACCCGCTCGCCGGCGGACTCCGCCGCGCAATGGTTGAGATCCATTCGAGTGATGCCGACGAGAGCATCTTCAACTTTGACATCATGGGTCGCGGTCGGCTCGTCTGACTTCGCCTCCTCCACAAGCTCTCTCTCTCTTCGAGCCCGGCTCCGTCGGACACCTGATCTGGTGTCTGATTGGGCCGGGCTCTTTTTTTGTGCTTGATCGATGAGATCTGCATCGCACCGGGAATCCTGCCCACAACGCGGCCAGTTGCGATTCCGACCCCTATCACGTGTCCCCTAGGAAAGCGTGGAGCGGCCTCGAGCGCACAATCGACCGAAACCGCGCCAGCGGAACTGCCGTACCGGGTGAACCTCGACGTGCGCGTTTATGGCCTATTTAGGGGTGAAACCGCCCCGCCCTCACAAAATCAAGATGAAATCTGGATGTAGCCGAGATGAAGCTTGCCTAATGTCGATCCTCATCGAACCACGATGATGGATTCCGTCGAGGTGTTTTCGGGGAGTTTGTTTCTCCCCCAAACCCGTTCCGTTCGTTTCCACGGGAGCGCAGCCTATGTCAGTCGGCGCATCGAAACGTTCTTGTAACCGGACCCTTCTCCTTCAACTCGCCGCCTCGGCCACACTCGCCCTTGGCGCAGCCGTGCCTTCGAGCGCTGTGGTTGTCGAGGGCACCAACATCGTGTTGCCCCCGCCCGGCGGAGGATGGGTTGGCAGCTGGTACGGCTCATCCGCAGTCCCCGTTTCCCAGCAGTGGTTCATTACTGCCCGCCACGTGGGCGGCGCAGTGGGCCACTCGTTGGTCATGCGAGGCGTGCAGTATCAGTCGGTCGAGATCCGTCAGCACCCGACGCTCGACCTTCAACTCGTGAGAGTTGTATCACCCATGCCCGGCTGGCACCAGATCGCCCCGCTCCAGACCGCCGGCACCCCCGTGTACCTTGGCGGATGCGGCGCCACAACTCTCAATCCCCTCGCTGGCGGGCTGGGCTGGGATTGGGCCGGACAGCACTTCGAGGCATGGGGACGCAACACCATCGAGTCCGCGGGGTCCATGCTCCGTGTCCGTTTCGATTCCCCCTCTTCGCAGAACGCCGTCCCGCAGGAAGCTGCCTTCGCCATCAACGACTCCGGCGCTGGCCTCTTCGTTCTGGGTAGTGGCGGCCAGCTCCTTCTTGCGGGAACCGCGGTTTCGGTTTCCGGCGGCGGCGCTTCGGCATATGGCAGTTCTTCCTACTGCGTCTCGCTGCACACGGCCCAGGACTGGATCAGCGGCATCGTGGGCGCGAGCAATCCCCCGCAGATGAGCTGCAATCTCTTCCAGTTCCTGTCCGACTGGTTCGCGCAGAATATTTCCGCGGATTTCGACGGCAACCAGCGCATCGAAGTAGCGGACGTCTTCTCCTACCTGAGCGCCTGGTTCACCAACTGCTGATCACTTGGGTCCGCGCCAAGCCGCCTGATCGTGCGCCTGAAGATTGGGCCGCATCCACGCGACACAGCCGCCCTGCGGCCGAACGATGTCTGACCCGATCGCTCGAATCCATCTCAGGAAAGCTTGGCTGACACCAGGATCGCCACCGCGGCCGGAATCGCCGCCGCCAGCACGCAGGCGGCCGCCGCCATCCGCGGCTTGAGCATCGGTGTCAGAACAGCATCGGCAACGAGCGCGAGCACCGGGCACAGCGCGAAGATCGCAGCGCTCAGCCACTTCAGGTCGCTGTACGTGAACCCAGCGACAAGCGATGCGCCAAGCACACACGCCGCGCACACATGCGCTGCGCTGCCAATCGCCGCGCCCTTGCGGAACGCGCAGATAGCCGTTGCAATCGCAGCGGCCGGCACGATCGACCACGACATGAACCCGAACTTGGAGCTGCTTGATGCGATCAACGCTGCGCCTACCGCCATCGCGAGTCCTGCGACAATGAAGGATGTGCTGGTGCGTCGCCCTCGCCATTCCAGGCACGTCAGCGCACCCGCTGCAACCACCATCCCCAGAGCGCTCAGGCCGATGGGCACCACCTTCCCGCCCAAGGCGTTCAGCCCCGAGCTCGGAGAATACAGCGTGAACGCCGCGGCGACGATCGCCGTCATTGCCGCCAGCCCCGCCCGCACCGCAAACGACCGCTGCAACAGACCCGCAAAGATGCACAGGATTGTCGCAAACACGAACACCCAGCCCAGCCGGTCATCACTCGCCGTCGGCGGCCAATGCGGCGCGGATTTCATCAGTCCCGCCCACCCCGCGATCGCGCACACTCCGATCATCAACGCGCCCGGCCACAGGCTCCCGATGCGGATCGAGAACGCGCGGCCATCCGCGCTGGGCTTGGCCTTCAGGAAGAGTCCACCGACGATTGCGGCGATGAGGGTGCCGACACCTACGCCGATAAGCCAGGGCTGATAAATGGATGGGTCCATGTCCAGTTCCTTCGGCGATCCTCGCCGCGTTGAAACACAACGAGCGGGCCCTTTGGCCCGCCCGTCGTATTGCTGTAAATCAAACGAAAGTCCGGCTCAGCCAGCCACGCCTTCGAGCGAGACAATCAGCTCGACATCGTCCGAGATCCCCGGAATGCCGTAGTTGCTGCCAAACTCCGAGCGCTTGATGGTGAACACCGTCTCCATGCCGGCGAGCTTCTTGCCGCGTGCTTCGCCTGTGCCGGTGTTCTTGACGGTCACCGTCAGCGGCTTGGTGGTGCCGCGGAACGTGATATCGCCCATGACTTCAAAGGCGTCGGAGCCCTTGGCCTTCACCGACTTGCTCTTGAAGATCATCGCCGGGAACTCTTTGGCGGAGAAGAAATCCGCGTTGCGCAGATGGTCATCGCGCTTGGAGTTCCCCGAATGCACGGATTCGGCCTTGATGCTGATGTCAAACGAGCCGCCCTCTTCGAGCGCGAAGCTGCCCGAGACATCATCAAACCGACCGTAAAAGTTGGCCACCTGGTTGTGCTTGGCCTTGAAGATTACCGACGAGTGACCCGAGTCGACCGTATACACCATCGCCGCGGCAGCGGGCGCAGCGACCGGCGCTTCCGTGCTGGCCGCGGGAACAGACGTCGCGACGATCGCGGCACCGGCAATGGCAAGGACGGCAGCGACGCAGGAGACGCAGACCTTCATGAACGTGTTCCTTTCGTGGTTGTTGGCATTTTTCGATCCCCACCCGCGACGAGTTTCAGCCACCATGAACGACTCTGCAAGAGTCATTCAGGCGAACGGTATACCCTCATTCCGCCAACCGGATGCAACGGTGAGGCATGTCCGAAATCCAGCAGGAGTGCACGCATATGCCTTCCGTTTTCGATGCCCGCGCCGATTCGATCCTGTCTCAACTGCGTGATGGCGGGCAGTTCAAGCTGTTGCAGATGATCGAAGGCCCGATGGATGCAACCGTCCGCATCCGCGGCTACGGCGACTGCCTCTGCTTCTGCTCGAACAACTATCTCGGACTGGCCAACCATCCCGAAGTGGTCGAAGCCGGCATCAAAGGGCTGCGCGACTACGGCGCGGGCACCGCGAGCGTGCGATTCATTTGCGGCACGTTCACGCCCCACGAGGTGCTCGAGAGAACGATCGCCCGCATGATGGGCACCGAGTCGTCGTACACATTTGTCAGCGCGTGGACCGCCGCGGAGGCGCTCTTCCCGACGCTCTGCGAGCCCGGCGACACCATCATCTCCGATGAGTTGAATCACGCGTGCCTGATCGACGCCATCCGTCTTACGACCACCATCAAGAAGGGTGTGCACAAAGCCGTCTACAAGAACAATCTCCTCGAAGGCGAGAAGTCGCTGCGTGCCGCCTTTGAAGCGACCCGCGCCAACAATGAAGCCACAGGGCAGATCTGGGTCGTTACCGACGGCGTCTTCAGTATGGAGGGCTCGATCGCGGACCTCTCCGCCATGCGGAAGATGTGCGATGAGTACAACGCGCTGCTGGTTGTCGATGACTCACACGGACACGGCGTCATGGGCAAGCTCGGCCGCGGCACGCACGAGCACTTCGGGATGGTCGATGCGCTCGATGCATTGCCTTCAGGTACCGCGTCACTCCGTGACGCGAACTCGCCGCGGAGCGGCGAGGTACCCAGTCACAACCGCATCGACCTCTTCACCGGCACGCTGGGCAAGGCCCTCGGCGGCGGCGCAGGCGGCTTTGTTGCCGGCAGCAAGCGCGCGATCGACCTGCTCATCCAGCGCGGCCGGCCCACGCTCTTCTCTAACGCCCTCCCCTGCACTGTCGCGTGCAGCGCAAACAAAGCTATCGAGATCATGCTCCGCGAGCCCCAGCGCGTGCAGCGACTCAAGGACAACGTCGCCTACGCCCGCCAGAAGATCGGCGCGGCTGGTTTCGATGTGCTCAAATCCCCCACCGCCATCTGCCCCATCATCGTCCACGACACCGCCAAGGCCATCGCCATGAGCAAGCGGCTTCTCGAGCTCGGTGTATTCGTCATCGGCTTTGGCTACCCCGTCGTCCCCGAGGGCCACGCCCGCCTCCGCGTCCAGATTTCCGCCGCGCACACGAACCAGCACATCGATCAGCTCGTCGATGCGCTGAAGAAGCTGTGAGACCCCTTACCCAGACTTCAGGACCTCCTCCTGCGAATCGCCGATAGACTCCCCCACATGGCAAGCACCGCCGCGAACCCGCAGACCCAGCCCGAAACCGTCAAGGACACGCTGATCTCGATCGTGATCGCGTTCGCGCTCGCATTCGTGTTCCGCGGCTTTGTCGTCGAGGCATTCGTCATCCCCACCGGATCCATGGCTCCCACCCTCATGGGCGCACACATCCGCGTGCGCAACCCCGAGTCGGGCAACAGTTGGCCCATCGAACCTTGGAACGCGCCGGTTGCCGCGGCCAGCGGGGTCTACAGCTCGGTCCAAGGAAGCCCGAAGCAGCCTGTCACCGTCAATGATCCTCTCACCGGGCAACTGCAAACCAGAAGCAACCTGCCGCTCATGGCCGGCGATCGCATCCTCGTCCTGAAGTACCTGTACTCCATCATGAACCCTCAGCGGTTCGATGTCATTGTCTTCAAGAACCCCGAGAACCCTACAGAAAACTACATCAAGCGACTCATCGGCCTTCCCGGAGAAGAGATCGCCCTCGTCGACGGGGATGTCTTTGTCCGCACCGGCGGCATCCCCTCCGGCCAGAGTGATCGCAACCACTGGTCGCAGGATGGCTGGCAGATCGCTCGCAAGCCGCGTGTCGTGCAGAACGCAACGTGGCAGACTGTGTTTGACTCCAGCTTCACACCCCCGCCGCCCAACTCCTTCTCGCCCCCATGGACCAGCCAGCAGGCAGGCTGGAAACTTTCCGACACTACCAGCTACACCTACTCCGGCACTCCCCGCACCGAGCTTGTCTTCGATCAGACCCGCATCCGCTTCACTGATCCATTGATGCTCCCAGCCCCCGGTGCCGATCCGCCGCGTCTGGATCGGCGCGAGTATTGGAACATCGACGACCGCTACGCCTATAACGAAACCCCTCGCACCGACTTCCAGCTCTTCAGCCGCTTCCCTGTCTCCGACATTCGACTCCGTGCCGGGATTGAGCCGCAGGCCGAGGGCCTCATCGCCGAAGCCCTTCTCACCATCCGCGGCTACGAGTTCCGCGTTCGGATCGATGGCCCCAAGGCAACACTCTCGCGCCGCCCCGCACCCGGCGCGGTTCCCGATTCCTCCGTCCCTGCCGAATGGGAAACGCTTGCGCAGGGCGATGTTCCCGCGCTCACTCCGGGCCGCGTCACCGATGTCGCACTCTGGCACGCTGATCAGGCAATCGGTGTCGAGATCGACGGCAAGCCCGTGTTCGATACCTGGACCTACGACTGGAGCCCCAGCCAGCGCATCCTCCAGGCGACAGGTCGCTCCGTCGAAGACATCCTTGCCTCCGGAACCAATCGCGCACGCAACCCGTTCCAGGACGGCCGAATGTACCGTCGCCCCGATGTGCGATGGGCCTTTGAAGGTGCGCCGCTCCGGCTCCACCGCGTTAGCCTCGAACGCGACCTGCACTATCAACCCGCGGAGGATCGCGGCACGCAACGCGGCGCAGCTCGCTCCACCAGCCCCTCGCACCCACTCGTGCTGACCAGCGACCAGTTCTTCGCGTGCGGGGACAACTCCCCCGCCAGCCTCGATTGCCGCCTCTTCAGCAGCACCAACGACTGGGTCTCCCAGCAGTTCGACAACACCATCGGAGTGATCCCGCGAGAGCTGCTGCTTGGCCGTGCGTTCTTTGTCTATTGGCCCTCGCTCCACAAAGGCTCGGGCTTCATCCCCGCGCCCGACTTTGGACGCATGCGCTTCATCTGGTAGGGTTTCCTCTAGTCCCCTCCCGAGCGCCGCCGGTGTCGGCGACCAAACACAAGCCGATCCAACGCGCCAACTCGCGAGTATTGCCGCAAACCGAGCAAATTTCCTAGCAACTACCCCCTTGGCTATTACGATTATCCTTCAACCGGGAGGAAATGGGATGGGTCTACGTATCGCCCACATCAGGCACGGTGCCGCTTTCGCGGCACTCGTATGCAGTTCTGTCGCGAGCGCAACCCCCCCTTCCGCCCTCGATCCCAATCCCTATTCCGTCGGGAGGCCAGAGTCCGTTGCGCCTTTCTTTGCCGCCGCGCGAGATCGCCGTGTCGACCTGGCCATCATCGGCGACAGCAACGTGCGCTTCGGTCCCAGCGCAGGCCACGAGAACGGAATGGGTCGGGCGTTCACGCAGCGCTATGGCTGCTACGCCACGCGCCTTGATCCATCCGGCGCCAACGGCCCCTGGAGCGCGGAGTGCCTCTACTCCTCCTGCTCCCCGTTTGATCAGTTCACCGGCAGTGCACCCGCCTGGCTCACCGAGGATGCACTCCCCAACGCCGGCGGATTCCCTGGCACGCACCTCTGGCTTGAACCGGGCGAAGCGCTCGGCCATCTATACAACAACGGACTGGGAATCGCGGCCTCCCACCCGATGGACATCACCGGCCCGCTGCGCTGGCACATGACGATCTACCGCTTCCCTGCGCCCGGCGCAGGGGAGTCCGCCGGCTACTTCTCGCCGACCTGCCGCGAACGCTGGCCCGGCAGCGCGTGGAACGTCTATGCATCGGGCACGGTCTCCACGACTTCTACCGGCGAACCTGGATTCATGGACTGGTCATTCGATGTCCCCGCAGGCGCACGCACCAGCAACGGCGTGATGTTCTGCATCACCGACCTGGCCAACACCGGCCAAGCCGTCGGGCCCTTGTACTCACAGTGGAACCGCGCCGAGAACACCGACCACACCACCGGCATCGCATATTCCCCGCTCCTCTATCAGGGCGGGCAGAACGCGCGGAACGCGGCACTCTCGCTCCTCGACATCGCCGATCAGCAATCCATGACCGAGTGGTTCCGCCAGGTCACCCGCCTGCAGAACGGTCCGCCCATGCTCCTGGTACAGATCATGCACGGCGGCAACGATGCCGCCAGCCATCTGCCCGCGATCGTGTACGAACGCGGCATGCCGCCCCCGGCAGAAGGCCAAAGCTGGCCGCAGGGCGCGCCCACAAACGAGCGCGCAGGTCTCAAGCAGAACTACATGTCCATCATCAACCGCATGCGCGACTACTGGGTCGGTGCCGGCAACGATGAATCCAACCTCTTCTTTGTCATCGGCTCGTACTTCCCCCACCCCCCGTCGTGGTACGAGTCCGAGCCCGGCGCCGCCGATGGCACCCAATATGTCTTCGGCAGTGAGGAGGCAATCCCCGCTTGGCGTGAGATCTGCCTCGAGCAACCCAACGTCGCGATGGTCAACGGCTACCAGCTCAGCACGTGGGAAGAGTTCACCAGCAACGCTTGGTATCGCATCCCCGGGCAGCCTGTTCCCTTTGGCGATCAGGCCCACCTCTCGCCCACCGGGTACCTGGTATGGGGCGAGGCTGTTGCCGAAGCGATCAAACGCGCGTGCGATTGCGGACCCAGCATCGATTTTGACTTCGATGGTCGCCGCGGCGTGCCCGATCTGTTCGCGTTCCTGTCTCTCTGGTTCGCGGGAGATCAACGCGCCAACTTCGATCAGGATGGCCCATCGCCAACCGTGCCCGACATCTTCGCATTCCTCGCGTCCTGGTTCGCCGGCTGCGCCGGCCACTGACGCGGGAGTTGGATCCCTACATCAACTCGAGAAGTTCGGCCTTGCGGCTCTCCGCATTTGGTGTCGTGCTACTTCTTCCCCTCCGCCGACCACACCAGCTCAAACATCCCGCTGCCCACCGGCCGGATCTTCCCCTGCGCAAACAGCTCATCCCACACCGCCCGCGGAAACTCCCGCGGCGGTGTAATCGCCGTCACCTTCGCCTTCGTGCTCGACATGGGTGATCGTCCCAGCTTCGAATCTTCATCAAGCTGGTTCATCTTCAGTCGCTTCTTAAACGCCCCGAGCGCCTTGGCCAACAGTTCGGGAGTAAACGTCCCCGGAGGCGCCGCCTTTGCGACCGCGTCCACCGGCTTGCTCGCCGAGGACGCCTCGACCGGCACGACCGGCTTCACCGGCACCAGCGGCGTGCGCATCCCCATTGGCCGCGCCGGCGCATCGGTCGGCTTCATCGTCGAAAGCTCCCCCACCAGCTTCGCCAGAGCCTCGGTGTTGCGCTCCGCCACGATGCGAGAAGCCCGCAACGGATCGGCCGGCGACTTCTGCAGAGCCTTGTGCACCCGCTGCCACAGGTCGCCGAGCTTCTTCGCCTCCGTGCATACCGCAATATCCGACACCAGCTCGCCGAGTTTCTGCAGCGAGATCGTGTCGAGATTGTTGTAATACCTGTTGACAATCTTCTGCTGGTGCCCGCTGAGGAACTGACCCTTCGCCATCGCGCGCTCCCGTGTATGAACAGTTACTCAAGCGTGATCTGCGTGCCGATGCCCGCATCCGTGTAAATCTCAAGCAGGATCGAGTGCGGCACCCGACCGTCAACAATGTGTGCCTTGGGCACTCCCCCGCGGACCGCCCGCAGACACGCATCCACCTTCGGCAGCATCCCCTCTCCGATCACCCCTCGCTCGATCATCCGCTCGATCTCACGCTGCGTCAGGCTCGACGCGTACGAATCCGGGTTCGCCGGATCCGTCCGAATGCCGTGCGTATCGGAACACACCATCAGCTTCTCCGCCCGGAGCGCCGCGGCAACGTGACCCGCCGCCGTGTCCGCGTTCACATTCAGCTTCCACACCCCATCTTCACCCGCCCGCTTTGCCACAGCCACCGGGGCAAGCACGGGGATGAACCCATCCTCGCACAGCGCCTGCAGCAGCACCGTATTCACTTCGACAATGTTGCCCACATAACCAAGGTCTACATCTTCCCCCGCCGCGCCCTCCAGCACCAACCGTTCGGCAAACAGCACGCACGAGCCCATCGAATGCAACCCGATCGCACGCGACCCCGAGGCATTCAACTGCTCCACCAGGCTGTGATTCACCTCCTGCACCAGCACCCGCTCGGCAATCTCCAGCGTCTTGCGGTCTGTGTATCGCCGCCCCTGGATGAACCGCGCCTTGAGCCCCGCATCATCCATCGCACGGTTGATCGACTTCCCGCCCCCGTGCACGATCACCGGCCGCATCCCCACCGCCGACATGAACGACACATCCGTCAGCAGCGCCCGCATCTTGATGTCGTCGTCCTGGATCGATCCTCCCACCTTTACGACGACGATCTTGTCGCGGAACGACAGGATGTACCTGTGGGCCTCGATGAGCGCGTTGGCTTTGTCGATCGCAAAGTTCATGTTCCGCACAGTAGCTCCGCCGCCAGCGACCCTTCGCCCGCCCAATCGCCCTTACTTCACTTCCGCGTATACACCGTCTCGATCCTCGCCCCGGTGCTCCCCCCCAGCTCAATCACCGTCTGAACGATCGTAAACCCTGTGGTCCCGGCACGAGTGAACTCCACAGCGTACCGCTCGCGACCCTCCCCGCTGTCATACGCACCCTCCAGCTTCACGCTCTTCCCGTCGGCAATGCTCTTGCCCGTCAGCACGGTCATCGCCGTCATCCCGGAATAGAGCCATGTGGACTCATACTTCCCCGCCTCCCGGTTATATCCCCAAATCTTCTGGCTCGTGAACTGGTTTCCCAGCAGCGTCCCACGCTCATCAATCGCGATGAACCGCCCATCGACGATCGCGCTCACCTTCGCCATCCCCGCGGACTCAATCTCATCCGCCCCCTCCATGAGGACCAGCTTCGAAGCCATCGTGTATTCACCCACAAGCTCCACCAGTTCCGCGTGCTGCGGGCCCGGCTGGCCCGAAACAAGCATCTCCGGCTCCCCTTCCGGCTGCCCGGGAACAGTCGCGGCCACCGCTATCCCCACACCAAACGCCGCCGCCACCGGCACCAGTCTTAACCAGCAACGAATCATCGCGACTCCTCCAATCCCCTGCCATCCAGCGGATCGTTGGCGCGCCCGGAGCATCGCGCCGCCCACACCGCCTAACCTCACCCGATGGCCAAAAAGCCCTCCACTCCCGCCGCCGCCAAGCCCGTCGCAGGCACCCGCCTGACCGCCGCGACCCGCGTAGGCATTCTTCACGGTGAGGACCGCTTTCTTCAGGATGAATACCTCCGCCAGCTTCGCGAAGACCTCGCCAAGGCTCTGGGCGGCGGCGACGCCTACGACGTCGTCCGGTTTGATGGCGCCCAGGGCCAGTCCGTCGTTGCCGACATCTTCGACGAGTGCCGCTCCTTCGGCCTCATGCAGCAGCACAAGGTCGTCGTGGTCGAAAATGCGGACCTCCTGCTGAAGAAATCCGACGATGACGACGCCGCCCCGGCGCGCACCACCGGCCGTCGCGGCTCCCCGCCCGCCGATGTCCGCCGCATGATGGAGTCCTACGCCGCCGAGCCCAGCGACTCCGCAACGCTCATTCTCCGCGCCACCGGCTGGCGACCCGGTAATCTCGACAAGGCCGTCGCCGCTCTGGGCGATCGCGGGGCGATCATCGACTGTGAAGCCCTCGACCCCGGCCGCGCCGCAACCTGGACGGGCAAACGCGCCACCCTCCGCCACAACACTTCCATCGACCCGGAGGCCGCGCGAGTCCTCATTGCTTCCGTCGGCACCGATCTTGGCCGTATCGATAACGAGCTCGAAAAGCTCGCCCTCGCAGCGGGCGGAAACGGCGCACCCATCTCCGCCGCTCTCGTCCGCGAGATGACCGGTGTGTCCCGTGAGGAAGACTTCTGGCACCTCCAATCCACTCTCGCCACCGGCGACGCCGCGGCCTCTCTTTCCCGCATGCGCGAGATGGTCGAGGTCTCCCGCCACGACCCCGTTGTCCTCACCTGGTCCTTCACCGAACTCGCCCGCAAGATCCACGCCGTCCGGCGCCTTGCCGATGCCGGACAGAACGTCCAGCCTCTGGCCTACAAGCTCAAGCTGTTTGGCGACGCCGACTCCGTCTTCAACGCCGCCAGGGCCATCCCCGCCCCAAGTGCCGCCCGCCTCTATGACATGGCCGTCGACCTCGATGCCGCCAACAAGTCCGGTCGCGGCGACCCCATCCGCAACCTCGAAGTCCTCACCGTTCGCTTTTCACAGGCCATCCGACCCCGCTAAACGGCCCGCCCGCCAAGACTTCTGGGCGATTCTCAAGGCCCAGGACCCGCCCTGACCGATCTTCCCAGATTGGCGCAGTGTCAACGTCCCCCCAGATTTAGCGGCCGATGGCACGCGCTTCGTACGTTCCCACCTCGCCGCGGAGCGGCGGGCCTTGCTGGGCAGGAGGCAGATTGTGAAACTTCGGCACCCCAAGTGCATTCTCTCCCTCCACTTCGCCGCCGGTGCAGCATCCATCGCGATGGTCGCCGCATGCGGCAACAAGAACGGATCGGCGGCCAGCCCCAACGCGGATCGCGATGCGGCCCTCTCCCGGAGCAGCACCAGCAGCCCCCGCCAGTCGGATTCCCCACGCTCCGTCTACGAATCGGCCGCGGTCGACCTGCAGGATCTCTTCAACAAGCTCGAGACCGCGCCCGCCGCCACCCCCGAAACCGTCGCGTCCCCAGCCGCGGCCGCGCCATCCAGGCCACCCCAGCCGACAGCATCCAATCCTGAGCCCGTCGTTTCGCTTGATGCGCCCGCCCCTCCGCAGCCCGCCCCGCGCGAGCCGACTCCCCGTGAGAAGCGACTGGAGTATGCCAAGCAGCTCGCGCAGCTGCTCATCCCCGACGGCGCCGACACACGCAGCCCCCTTCGCTCAGTTCTTCCGCTCATTGCGCTCGAGACAATCCAGCCCGGCGTCGCCACTGCGGAGCTCAACCGCCTTCTCGCCACGCTCAACGACGGTGAACGCAGCACCGTGGAAACCGTCCGGCGCCTCATGGCCCAGCTCGAAGCCCAGGCCGACACCGGCGCGGACCCCAAGGCCCTGGCCGAAGCCGTGCGATCCGAAGTTGATCGTGCCCAGCCCAAGCCTTCCCCCCCTGCCATGCTCGCTCTTGGCAACGTCGCCCTCTGCCGCAAGGTCGAGGCGTTCGGCCGATTCACCGCCTACCCCGGCAGCAGCTATGTCGCCGGTCGCAAAGTCCCGATGATTGTGTACACCGAGGTCGAGAACTACGCACAGGCCCGCGATGCCGATCTCCCGTCCGCCGGAGCAGCACGTCGGCCCTCGGGTGAACGCTGGGCCCTTGAACTCAGCCAGGAGATCCATCTTTACTCCTCAGATGGAACGCTTTGCTGGTTCGTCAAGGAACAGACGCACCGCGACACATCCCAGAGCAAGCGCCGCGACTTCTTCCTCGTACAGCGGATTGATCTCCCCGCCACCCTCTCGCTCGGGCGCTACACCCTCAAGGTCATCGTCCGCGACAAAGCGGCCGCCGCCCTCGGTGGCGCCAGCGAACCCCACGCCGAAGTCAACATCCCCATCAGCATCGTGGCCGACAACGCGGTCGCCGCGGCGGACTCCATCCGCCCGATCGCGGCGGGAACCGTGACTGAGACGACCGCCGTTCCAGAAAGCCGTTGATGCGACTGGCCAGGCTTGGCCAGCCTGAGGTAGAGGGGTCCTGCCATTCTGTCACCGCCAGCCAGGTAAGGCCTCAGTTGGCACCACCGTATCAAGGGAATACACATTCTGTTTTCCCTTCCGAGCGGATTTATTGCGATCTTGGAGGAGTTGGCGTTATCCAGCACAGCGGCACGCTTTGTGCTGTCGATACTGTAACTCTCTCTCCCGAATAGACGCCCCAAACGCGCAAGTTCTGACAGATCTGACTCCAAGTACCGCCAGCTGCGAAGTGATTGCCGGGGAATCCTACTGAGAGAGAGAGCAAGTACCCGCCCGGCCTTGAGGCCGGACTGGTGTTTGTCGATGCAACCGGCTTGGAATGGGGATTTGTTCCCTGTTGAGCCGGTTCCGAACGACCCGACCTCCTCGGCGGTATGTACACCGGAGGGCGGGGCAAGAGTCGGAAGCACGCCGGCAAGCCGCCGGCCACGAGCTTCCGTAAGGAGTGTGTGCGATGTTTGAACGCTTTACCGATCGCGCCCGCAAAGTCATGGCCCTGGCCAACCAGGAAGCCCAGCGGTTCAACCACGAGTACATCGGGACCGAGCACATCCTGCTCGGCCTTGTCAAAGAAGGCTCGGGCGTCGGCGCCAATGTCCTCAAGAACCTCGACGTCGACCTGCGCAAAGTCAGGCTCGAAGTCGAGAAGCTCGTCAAGAGCGGCCCGGACATGGTGACCATGGGCAAGCTGCCCCAGACGCCGCGCGCCAAGAAGGTCATCGAGTACGCCATTGAAGAGGCCCGGAACCTCAACCACAACTACGTCGGCACCGAGCACCTGCTGCTCGGCCTCCTTCGCGAGCACGACGGCGTCGCCGCGCAGGTGCTGATGAATCTCAACCTCAAGCTCGAAGAAGTCCGCGAAGAGGTGCTCAACCTCCTCGGCGCGGGCGGTGAGAGCGAGGAATCCACCAGCGGCGGCGGCGGGGAGCCGAGCGGCGCGGGTGGCCCGAGCATGGGCAGCGGCGGCGGGGCGGGCCCCGCCGAGGCTCGCGCCAAGGGCAAGAGCAAGACCCCTGCGCTCGACAGCTTCGGCCGCGATCTGACCGAACTGGCACGCGAAAATCAGCTCGACCCCGTCATCGGGCGGGCCAACGAGATCGAACGCCTGGTCCAGGTCCTGTGCCGCCGCACGAAGAACAACCCCGTCCTCCTGGGTGAGGCCGGTGTCGGCAAGACCGCCATCGTCGAGGGCATGGCCCAGCGCATCATCTCCGGCGATGTCCCCGACATCCTCCACGATCGCCGCCTGGTCGTCCTTGATCTGGCGATGATGGTCGCAGGCACCAAGTATCGCGGCCAGTTCGAGGAGCGCATCAAGGCTGTCATGAACGAAGTCCGCAAGGCGGGCAACGTCATCCTCTTCATTGACGAACTCCACACCCTCGTCGGCGCAGGCGGGGCCGAGGGCGCGATCGATGCGTCCAACGTCCTCAAGCCCGCGCTCGCACGCGGCGAGATCCAGTGCATCGGCGCCACCACCTTCGATGAGTATCGCAAGTACATCGAGAAGGACTCCGCGCTCGCACGCCGCTTCCAGTCGATCGTCGTCGACCCGCCCAACGATGAGCAGGCCGTCGAGATCCTCAAGGGTCTGCGCGACAGGTACGAGAAGCACCACAGGGTCCAGATCACCGATGCCGCCGTCAAGGCCGCCGTCGAGCTCTCGGGCCGCTACATCTCCGGCCGCGTCCAGCCCGACAAGTCGATCGACGTGATCGACGAGGCCGGCGCACGCGTCCGCATCAAAAGCATGACCAAGCCGCCGAACCTGGCGGACCTGGAAGGCGAGATCGAGCGTCTCAGCGTTGCCAAGGACGAGGCAGTCAAGGCCGCGGACTACGAGAAGGCGGCGGAGCTCCGCGACAAGGCCGAGCAGATGCGCCGCGAGAAGGAAACCATTCAGCGTCAGTGGCGCGAGAAGGCCAAGGAAGTCTCCGGCATCGTCGATGAGGACGTCATCGCCGAGGTCGTCAGCAAGATGACCGGTGTGCCCCTCCAGCGTCTTGAGAAGGAAGAGGCCCAGCGCCTGCTCGAACTCGAGAAGGAGCTGCACAAGAAGGTCATCTCGCAGGACGAGGCCATCACGGCCATCGCCAAAGCGATCCGCCGCGCCCGCGCAGGGCTCAAGGACCCCAAGCGGCCGATGGGCTCGTTCATCTTCGTCGGCCCCTCGGGCGTCGGCAAGACCATGGTCGCCAAGACCCTCGCCGAGTTCATGTTCGGTGATGAGGATGCATTGATCACCCTCGACATGTCCGAGTACATGGAGAAGCACAACGTCAGCCGTCTGGTTGGCGCCCCTCCCGGCTACGTCGGCTACGAAGAAGGCGGCCAGCTCACCGAGCGCGTCCGCCGTCGTCCCTACAGCGTGATCCTCCTCGACGAAGTCGAGAAGGCCCACCCCGACGTGTTCAACATGCTCTTGCAGATCATGGAAGAAGGCCGTCTGACCGACTCCTTCGGCCGTAACGTCGACTTCCGCAACTGCGTCCTGATCATGACTTCCAACATCGGCGCTGACCTCATCAAGGGCGGCGGCGGGTTTGGCTTCTCCAAGCGCAGCGAAACGGTCGACTTCGACAACATCAAGACGATCCTGATGAAGGAGATCGAGCGGTTCTTCCGCCCCGAGTTCATCAACCGTCTCGATGACGTCATCGTTTTCCGTCCTCTCACCAAGGAGGATCTCGTGTCGATCGTCGAATTCGAAGTCTCCAAGGTCGCGGCGCGGCTCACCGCACAGGGCATCTACCTCACCCTCGACCAGAAGGCCAAGGACTTCCTCATCGAGAAGGGCTACAACCCCGACTTCGGCGCCCGGCCCCTTCGCCGCGCAGTCGGCTCCTTCATCGAGGACCCGCTCTCCGAGATGCTGCTGCAGCAGGGCATCAAGCGGCCGTGCAACATCGCTGTGACCCGCAAGGACACCAGCGACGGCAAGCCCGCCGAGATGCTCTTCTTCGAGACCACCGACGCCCCCGTCGAGAAGGTTCCCCCCATTCCCGAGAAGGCCGGCAAAGCCGACTCCGGCTCGGGCAAAGGCGGCGGCGGCGAAACCGTTGCTGCAAGCTGAGCCTCGTTGAATCTGACACACTCCAGGGCCTCGGGCATTCTCGCCCGGGGCTCTTTTGCTTTCCCGCGGCCATTCGCGCGTGCGCCTGCGCTCCACCCCGCGTGCAAAAGCACAACCGCCCGGCGTCTTGGCCGGGCGGTCGCTTGCAATCAGGTTGTCAAAGTCGATCGCGACTCAGGCGCGACGACGACGAGCCGCGGCCAAGCCGCCGAGGCCCAGGAGAGCGAAAGCGCCGGGCGCCGGAACGACCGTGAACTCCGCCCACACAATGTCAAAGCCGTTGACCTTCGTCGCAGCCGTCTGCAGCGAGTTGCCAAAGGCATCAGAAATCGTGAACGCAACGTTCAGGTTCGCCGTCGTGGAGCTGTTTACCACCATGTCCGGGAAGTCCAGGATCGTGCCCGTGCGGAAGGCGTCATCAGACGGGGAAGCCTGGTTGTTGGCCATGTTGAAGTTGGTGAGAGCCAGGTAGTAGGTGCCGGGAGCATAGTTGCGGACCAAGAAGGCCTGCGCCCCGGCCGTAACGCTGCCGCCGCTGTTGACGCCAGCATCGTCGTTGCCGTAACCGACGATCGCGTTGAAGTTGCTGTCATACACCCAAACTTCAGTGTCAGTCGTGTGGCCCTGCCCGTTGGTGTTGATCGTAATCGCACCCGGCTGGAACGAACCAGCGTTCACGGGCGTGACGGCCGACGAAGTAAACGTCGTCGTGTACGGCGAAGTCGTCGCGGTTCCGCCCGTCACGCGGTAGTACATCGAGTGCGGACGCCCGAACGAGTACCACGCGTTCTGACGCGTCGTGCTGCCCGCCACCGTGAAGCCGGTCTGCGCCGTGTTATCGCTAGCGCCCGGAGTGCCGACGGCCATGCCGGGCAGCCAGGGAGCAGCAGCCGCAGCCGTCTGGCTCAGGCCGCGAATCGTCGCCGTGTGGCCGGCGGTCTGCGTGTTCAGACCCGCTGTCCAGCGATAGATCCCCGGAGCCGATGCCCCGAAGTCCAGACGGAAGTAGTCCGCGCTGCCCACGCCGGGAACCGTCACGCTCGTGCCCGTGCTCGTGCCCGAGACGGTGCTCGCCACGCCAATGGGCCCGAAGATGTTCGCCGTCGCCTTGGAGTCGTTTGCCTCCGACTCCGTAAACTGGGCCGAGGCCGCGCTGGCCAGGCCCGTCACTGCAAGAACTGCAAGAATCCTGTTCATCTCTCTCATCTCCCAAGCGCCCTGCCGCACGTTGGAACTCCGCGCGAGGGTTGAACGTCAACCCCATACGCTGCGTTGTGGTCCGCGCGGCAAGGCGCAACGACATCCACAACCGCCCAAATGCATCTCTGCTCGGAGAAGATCGCCGGAAGAACTCCGGGTCTGATCCTCTCTCCATCCAACAACGAGATTACCCCCGGTTCCCTTCAAACGCAATAAAAATCGCCCCGCACAGGGGCGAGAAAACGCGAACCGAACGCTCAGGGCGGCATCCGTATGGATCGCCCGCCTCTCGACCCGCGGCGTCAGAACACAATCGCCCGTGAGGAGTTCGCGGTGATCACGCCTCGCCGGATCTTCCCCATGTTCACAGCAGCAGCAGCGGAGCTCGCCACCTCACTCCGCAGACGGGCGTTGGTCGGCGATCCCCTGCCTCCGCGTCCACACCTCCGGACCCATCGGCGGCTCGACAAGGAAGTCGGCAAGGTGCGATCCTCCAGCACTCCGCTTCTCGATGAGCTGTTCGGCGGCCTTGCGGTGCACAGGGGCGTTCTGGAAATCACCGCGCATGCGATAAATGCTCGCAAGATAGCGATGCGCGTCGATCAGTCCCGGCTGCATGGACAGGGCGATCTGAAAGCACTTGATCGCGCTGTCATAATCCTTCAGCCACGTGAGCGCGACGCCCAGCGTGTAGTGAGCGTCCGGGAAGAGATGCTGGATCTCCACCGCTCGCAGGGCGTGATCGGCCGCCTCGTCGAACTGCTCCTGCTGGATCGCGATCATCGCCATCGCGTGATGGGCCTTGGCATGATGCGGATCGATCGTCAGCGCCCGCTGCACCGTCTGGCGCGCCTCGGCCAGCTTCCGGAGGTTGAGCTGAATCCAGCCCATCATGTACAGCAGGTCCGGATTGTCGGGAGTGTGCTTCTGGGCCTCCGTCAGTACCGCGGCGGCTTCGACAAGGCGATTCTGCTGCAGCAGCGCGACCGCCAGGTGCATCCGCGCTCCCGGGTGCGACGGGTTTGTCGCGCTGAATGCCTGAAGCACGGTCGAGGCGTCGGCGTACCGGCCGCGCTCGTGATAGCACTGAGCGAGATTGAGCGCAAACCGCTCATCAGCCGGAAATCCGGCGTGCAACTGCTCAAACAGCGGCAAGGCTTCTGGAGTTCGCCGTGTCGTCATGTAGACCACAGCGAGGTTGAAGGTGGTTTCCCGCCGCAGAAGATCGAGCTGCGACTGCGCATCCCCCGAGAGCGGCGCGATGTACCCAAGGTCCGCAAGCTGCTTCATCGCCGCCTGAGCCTCGATCGGATCCGTACGAAGATCCGCCGGGTGCATCCCGCTCTCGCCCTCCAGCGCATCCCATGTGAACACTCGCTCGATCTCAACCGGCAGGGCGAATGTCTCGATCAGCACCCTTCCATTCATGTCCGCGCCAACAGGCTGACCCAGCAGCGCGAGGCCCGTTGGCGCGATGTCCAGCAGGTTCGCGCCATACACCTCCTCCCCCTGCTTGATCCCCGGCCCGGCGATCGCCAGCATGCCCAGCGGCCGATGCCAGCTCGCATCCATGGCCGCGTGCTGATCATCCAGCGCTGGCGGGACCGCCGGCCGCAGATGATCCGAGTGGAACCCGTGATCCGAAAGCAGAATCACGGTCGTCTGCGGACCGACCAGATGCAGCAGCACCCCGAGCATCGCATCGTGCACCTCGTACACCGCATCCATCACTCCGCCAAACAGCTCTTGATCCCGTTGCGAAACGTGCTGCATCCGAGGCTGCCGATACTGCATGAAGTGGTGGCCCACCACATCAATCGTGTCATAGAACACCATCGCGCAGTCCCACCCCTTCCCCTCCTCGATCGATACCTCCGCGCCCTCGCTCAGCAGCGCGGTCGCCATATTGTGGATCGACGAGCATTGCGCCAGCAGTTTCCTCAGCAGCTCAACGCGCGGGTCCGCAAGCTCGGCCTCCGTCAGCCGCGGCAGCAACCCCGCAAGCTCCGCACCGGTGATCTCCCCTGGGTGCAGCCGCAGTTCGCCAACCCGATCGCGGATCGCCTCCGGGTGCACCGCGCCCGCAGGGACCGGCCACGCATCCCCCGCGTTCTGCGGCATCCCCTCCTGAACCAGGTTGGAGACACAGCATCCGCGGATCGGCTCCGCCGGGTGCGACGCGTACCACGAGATCACATTCATCTTCAGCCCCGCCTGCGTCAGAATGTTCCAGAGCGCCTTCGTCTTGCGGCTCGTCGAACTGCTCACCCGAAGCACTCCGGTCGCCGGATCAGGCTCGATGAAGTGCAGGATCCCGTGCCGATCCGCCGTCTTGCCCGTCGCCACCGATGTCCAAAGCAACGGCGACAGCTTCGGATCAAGCGAGGTCATCTCCCCACGGACCCCGCGCTTCAGGAACGCCTGCAGGTTCGGCATCCGCCCCTGCTGAATAAGCGGATCGATGATCTTCCAATCCGCGGCATCCCACCCGAGAATCAGCAGACGTTGCGTGAGCCGTTGCGACATAGGTGCCATCTTATCGGCAAACGCGCACCCAAAAAGAACACGGGCGGCCCTTTCGAGCCGCCCGTGAGAATCAAATCGAATCGATCGGGTCGCGGATCACTTGCGACGACGACCAGCGAGGCCGAGCGCGCCAAGGGCGAGCAGTGCGGCGGAGGCAGGAGCGGGGATCACGCCGGCTTCGATGCCGACGCCGGCCTGATTCTCGTAGGCGAACTCAACCAGGGTGCGGGGCTGGCCCTGAAGGGTCGCATCGAGGCTGACGCGGAACCAGCCGTAGTGGACGAGGTTTGCGTTGGCTTCGTTCTGGAAACGGAAGCCGATGATGTTGGAGCTGCTGCTGAGCACATGGGGCTCGCTGCCGGTCGTCGAGGCTCCCGATGAGCCGTAGACGCTGGCGGGCCCGATCAGCGTGCCGAAGGGCAGGTTTGCCGTCGCGCCACCGCCGGTGCGCTGAACGTAGACACCGCCCGCGGGAGCTGCCGGGTTGAAGTAGCTCAGGGTGCTAGAGCTCCAAGGATTGATGTCCCAACCCGGAACGGATGAGCCGCCGGTGTTGCCGGGCTCATTGATCACGCCCGTCACCACGTTCAGGTACAGGCCGTTGGTGGAGGAAGCGATGGTGAGGTTCACGGTGCCGCTGTGAACGATCGCCGCGTCGGCGTTCTCAACAAAGCCGACCGCCGCGCCAGCCGCTGCAACAGCGGAGAACGCCACAAAGTGCCGATCCAACCGGGTCTTGATGCTCATGGAAAAAATCCTCTCTCTTGTACATTCCAAAGACGAGGCACCTTCTCTCGGAGTGCTCGCCAACCCTCCACGCACACCGTGAAGAGCGAATCGTCGCGTACCCCGACTGGAGTACGCTCCGAAGCGTCTTCACACCATATCGCTTTTTGCCCTGCACGCAAGCAGAAACTCATGCGTCCTTCACATTCCATCGCCATTTGGGCCACTTCTCTCGCCATCGCCTAGTTTGCGGACCTCGAATCGCTCCACGCGAGACGCGATCGCTTCATGAGGGATTGTCCTCATCTCCATCCCAAGCTTCCGCTGATCCATCGCCCACTCCTGTCGATACAGTCGCTGGCGATGGAGTCTTCAATGCACCCACAAGAGATCATCATCGTTTCCGGACTTCCTCGGTCGGGCACATCCATGATGATGCGCATGATTGTGGCGGGGGGAATCCCCGCACTCGCGGACGATCACCGCGCGCCCGACCAAGACAACCCCCTGGGCTACTACGAGTTCGCGGCGGCCAAGGCCACCCAGTCCGATTCCACCTGGCTGGCCCTCGCCAAAGGCAAGGTCGTCAAGCTTGTCCACGTCCTGCTGCCCAGCCTGCCGAAAACGCACTCCTATCGCGTCGTCATGCTGCACCGCAATCTCGATGAAGTCGTCGCATCGCAGCACAAAATGCTCATCCGCAGCGGCCGCGAGGGGGCGCACCTGCCTGATGCCACCCTCAAGAACCTCTTCGCCGCCCAGATGGAAACCACCCGCAAGTGGCTTGAGCAGCAGCCTAACTTCCAAAGACTCGATGTCCACTACGACCGTGTGATTAGCGATCCGATCGGCGAGGCTACCCGCGTCGCCAACTTCCTCGGCATCGCAGACGCCGCCCCGCAAATGGCCGCGGCAGTGGATCAATCGCTCTACCGCAACCGGCGATGAGCCTTCACCGCGTCAAGATCGCAGTTGGTCTCAGCGTTCCCATCACGCTTATCAATGCACAACCGCCCGGCGACAGCGCCAGGCGGTTGCGTTGAAATCAGATGGCCGAACCCGATCTCGGATCAGCGGCGACGACGGGCCGCGGCCAGACCGCCCAGACCCATGAGCGCCAAAGCGCCGGGCGCGGGAATGTTCGTCACGCCAAAGCCCCAGGCCCGCAGCACGCCGGTGTCACCAGCAGCGCTGTCGGTAATGGTCAGAGTCCACTCGCCCTGCTTCTGCGTATTGAAGAAGCGGCTGAAGTTGTCCGCCGGGGCGTAGATGTCCGGAGCAACGATGCCGCCCGCGCCGCCAGCCAGCTCGGGGAACACCAATCCACCCATCTCGAAGAAATACACACCGTTGAGGTCGTCGCTGTTCCCGAAGAAGCTCTGTGGCACACCAGGACGGTCGATCAGAGACACCGAAGCCCCGCCCGGACCCGAAAGGGTGATCTGCAGGTCGCCGACCCACGTGTGGGTGATGTCGACATACACATAGTCCATCGTCGCGATCAGGCCGATGTCGTTGACCGTCAGGTTCGACGTCGTCACGCCGGGGGCCGCGGCCGCATCGGCAAGCGGAAGCGGAACTTCGTAAGACCGTGAATAGTTCTTATCTACGGGAACGGCCAGAGCCGACGATGCCACGGCAAGCCCAGCCACAGCAGCCAATGCAAATGCGCGATTCATTCTCTCTCCTCGAAGTAAGCTCGAAGCGACCACACGACCGCCGCGGCGACAACGAATGGCCGACGGCAGCATGCCCTGCCGGTGCGATCAAATCGCGGAAGGCAGCAGCACGGTTCACCAAGTTGATGAGGAGCCCCGAGCTATCGGGAGGACCTCTCTCTATCCATTCATGAAGATACACCTTCCCCCCTGTTCGTGCAAGAGATACTCACAATTTCCCCTGTTCAAGTTGCCTGTCCTCACGTCTTTCTCCGTGGAAACCCTTGCATTAAGTACTTGTTTGGTAAGGCTTTGCAGCGAAACATCTGCCCCTGACTGAACCGCCTCAAACCACATTTCGGGCCGCCAAGGACACCGCTGGGAATCCCGGAAGCATAAATCACTGAAGCGCTCCCCCACTCATTCGGTACGATGCTCCACATGCCCATCTTTCTGCGCTGGCTCCTCCGACTTGGCCCGATCAATCCGATCGCTGTTCGCCTTGTTCAGGGCGGCTCCCGCCGCTCACGCCACCTCTACATCCGCACCATCTACCTCGGCGCGCTGATCGTCACGCTCCTCTACCTCCTTCTCACGATGCAGGGCGGCGGACCACTCTCCCAGCTCAAGCTCGCCGCCGCGGCCTCGGGCAGCTTCGCCATCGTCGCCTATCTCCAGATCGCGCTCATCTGCGTCCTTGCACCCGTCTTCATGGCCGGTGCCATCGCGCAGGAGGCCAACCCGCGCACCTGGGACATCCTCCTCACCACCCCCATGTCCGCCGGCGAGATCGTTCTTGGAAACCTCTTCGGCCGCCTCTTCTTCATCCTCGCCCTGCTCTTTTCCAGCCTCCCCCTCTTCGCCCTCACCCAGTATTTTGGCGGCGTGCCGGGCAGATCGATCTTCGCCAGCTACCTCATCGCCGCGTGTGCTGCGCTGCTCGTGGGCTCGATGGCCATCGCACTCTCCGTCAGCCGCCTCGTCGGCAAGCGAGCCGTGTTCGCCTTCTACGTTTCGGTCATCAGCTATCTGGCCGTCACCTACGGTGTCGATCAGCTTGTCGGCGGCGGATCGCTCGTCACCTGGATGACGGCGATCAACCCCTTCCTCGCCCTCACCGCGCTCCTCAATCCATCTGGATACCTCGCCTACACCGAAGGCTCCCAGACCGGTCTTGCAAGTTGGTTCCTCGAAAGGCCCGTCCACACCTGGTGCTGGCTCTCCGCGGGCCTCAGCGCCATCCTCATGGTCACCTCCACCTTCACCGTCCGAATCGGCGGCCTCGCCGGACTCGGCGGGATGGGGGGTCGCGGCGGGATCCCCTGGTACCGGCGCATTTTCGGCCTCGGCGCAAGGGGTGCAAACTCCCGACCCGCGCGGCAGGTCTGGCACAACCCCATCGCCTGGCGCGAAGCGGCGGCCCGAAACGCCACGTTCGCCCGAATGCTCGCCCGATGGTCCTTCATCCTTCTCGGTGGCCTCTGGGCGCTCGGGCTCGTGCTGTACTTCCACGGCGGCGGAATCGTGCTACCCGACACCTACCGCGATGTCGTCTTCTACACCGTCATCGGCGAGGTCGCCGTCATCTCGCTGGTCGCTGTGAATATGGCCGCGACCTCTGTCGCCCGCGAACGCGAGGACGGCACGCTCGACCTCCTGCTCACCACACCCATCACACCCGCTTCCTATCTCGGCGGCAAAATGCGCGGCATGGTTGCCTATCTCCTCCCGCTCATCGCCGTGCCGGTCGGCACGCTCCTGCTCGCAGGGCTCTATGTGCTTGTCGTGCAGGTCGGCCTCATCACCCGCGAGGGTGGAGTGATTTACAACCACTCTCTGCCCGGTGCCGCGGCCGGTGTCATGCTGCCCATCCCGGCCATCCTGCCGGAGGCCGCGCTCGTGGTTGCCGTGGTCATGGTGCCCTTCATCGCCTTCTGCGTCATGGTCGGAATGCAGTGGTCTCTCAAGAGCAAGGGCTCTCTCTCGGCAGTCGTCGCGACCGTTGGCGTGGTCGGCGTGGTCGGCGGCATCGTCGGCCTCTGCGCCTATAAGAGCGGCACCGACTTCCAGTTCGTCGGTTCCGCCATCGCCGCGCTCTCCCCCATCACCGCCGTCACCGCGACCATCTATCCCGAAACTGCGCTCGCGGTCACGGTCAACAGCCACGGCCTCGCATCGGCCCGCATCGGCCTGCTCATCGGCTGTGCAATCGCCGCCATGGCCTATCTGGCCGTCGTCTACGGCCTGCGCGCCAACATGGTCCACAACTTCGACATGACCGTGCGCCGGCTCGCGGGCGTCGCCTGACGCCACTGCCATTCATGCATCCAACGCCGCGGCGGCATTTCCGCAAACGTTGGCCAGTCAAGGTGCTACAGTCGTTGCAACAACTTCTTGGGACCGCTCATCAACATGGCACCTGACCTCCGCATCGAGATCGGAAAGAAGAAGCCCTTCGACCTCCCCGAGGAAGAAGCACACCTCAACATCCTCCGCACCGGGAGCATGCTCGACGCCGCGTTTGCCAAGCTCTTCCGCCCGCACGGCCTGACCGATGCGACCTACAACGCACTCCGCATCCTCCGCGGCCACCATCCCACCGGCGTCCCGTCGCAGACAATCGGCACGCAGATGGTCGCCCGCGTTCCCGATGTCACGCGCCTGGTCGACCGGCTGGTCGATGCAGGCTTGGCCGCACGCGAACGCACGGTGCAGGATCGCCGCATCGTCATCGTCCGCATCACCCGCGCGGGCCTCGAGATGCTCACCCGCCTCGATGACCCTGTTCGCGAGTTGAGCAAGAGGCAGCTCGGCCACATGTCCCGCGCCGACCTCGCCGAGCTCAGCCGTTTGCTGGCCAAGGCACGCGAGAACTGCCTGTCTGCCGAGGACTAATCCTTTCAGACACTTCCGCGATCCTTCCTGCTCGCCCCCCACCCCCCCTGCGCAGGCTTTCGGCCCGCTGTCATCCTTTGCCCGCGAACCTTGACACAGCCGAGATCATAGGTTATACTTGTTATCACAAGTATCGTTAAGACTGCCTTCGCGATCGGGAGTGTCGACCATGATCCGCATCCGAAAATCCGATGACCGTGGCCGCGGCGAGCACGGCTGGCTCTCCGCACGACACACCTTCTCCTTTGGGGATTACTACGACCCCTCCAACATCCGCTTCCGCTCGATGCGTGTCATGAATGAAGACCGTGTCGCCGGTGGGTTCGGCTTCGACGCCCACCCCCACCACGACATGGAAATCATCACGTACATGGTTTCGGGCGCACTCGCCCACAAGGACGGCATCGGCGCCGGTGGTCACTCCGCCGTGCTCAAGCCCGGCGAAGTCCAGCGCATCTCCGCAGGCACCGGGATCGTTCACAGCGAGCACAACGCCTCGCCCGCCGAGACCGCCCACCTCCTGCAGATCTGGCTCATGCCCGACCGCAAGGGCCACGAGCCGCGCTACGACCAGAAGCCTTTCCCCGACAGCGAGCGCCGCGATGCGCTCCGACTCGTCGCCTCGACCGATGGAACCGCCGGCTCCATGCCCATACACCAGGATGCCCGCATCTACGCCTCTCTGCTCTCGGCAGGAACCTCCCTTGAGCACACCACCACCCCCGATCGCGGCGTCTGGGTGCAGCTCATCCGTGGCGAGCTGTCTGTCAACGGCCAGACACTCTCCCCCGGCGACGGTGCCGCGATCGAGAACGAGTCGACCGTTCAACTCGCCGCTTCCGCCGCCAGCGAGTTCCTGCTCTTTGACCTGGCCTGACCCCCCACCCGCACACCACACAGTCACGGAGACTCTTCATGAACATCACCCGACGTGTCAAACAACCAGCAGGACAAGCCTGTCCGCCTTGAGCAGGTGTCCTCACAAACCTGGAAGGATGGCAAAATCACACGCGAGCGGTTCTACTATGATGCGTCAAAGAACTGATCGCTTCCCCGTCCACTTCCCCTGAGCCTTTTCTCACCCCTGCCCCCCTACTCCTCTCGTGCGCCCGCCACGACTGCGTGCGGCACATGCGGGGAAAGGGGGCGGGGGTTTTTCATTTGATGCAGCGATACACGAACGCCGGCGGCATGTTGCGCCACACAACGCGTCCGACCTGCACTTCGCCAAACGTGCTCCGCAGCATCTTGCGGAAAACCCAGGCGCTCCGCACCAGCATCGACGCCTGATACGTGAACGTGCGGAACTCGCCGCCGGGTTTCAGCACACGATGCGTCGCCTCAAGTATGCGGTTCCGCGGCTGCTCAGGAATGCTCGTCCACGCAAGCCCGCTGATGATCGCATCCACCGTTCCCGGCTGGATTCCTTCCTTGCGGCAGATCGTCTCAACATTCCCGGCGTCGTCGTGATAAACCGTCGCCTCCGGATACTGCCGACTCACCGTCGACGCCATCGCCTCGTTGAACTCGATGGCGATAAAACGTCCCTTCCCCGCCCCCGGCCGGTGGCTCTGCCGCGGGTCCAGCCAGTCGTGCGGCATCGCGTCGAGCATGGCTTTCGTGAACACTCCCGTGCCGGGCCCGAACTCGAGAATCGAACGCGTCTGCGAAAAATCAACTCCCCTGACCATCGCCGCGGCGAGCGCGCGGCCACTCGGCGCAATCGCGCCGATCCGCCCCGGGTGCAAAATGAACTCCCGCATGAACGCCACCGAATCACGCTTTCGCGGCGGACGGCGACCGGTCATCCTGTTCGTTGCGGTGCTGCTGGACATGTGGTTCAAACCTCTCCTTGGGAGAGCGTAGACTAGCGTTCCAGCCGACCCCGCGAAGCCTGCCAACCCCTCCAAACCCAGCCACCCCGGTCGTCCCGATTCCGAGAACGAGCAAACCTCCTACGCATTCACAGCGCCCGCGACTGCTCGGGTGAACCCGTACGCGACGCGGCGGTTGCCGACGGGTCGATCCGCTGGCCATCGGCGGGCAACACCACGCTGAACGTCGCGCCCCCTCCCTGCGTGGATTCCAGCCGGATCCTTCCCCCGTGCTCCTCGATGATCCGCTTGGTCACCGCCAGGCCCAGGCCCGTCCCGCGGAGCCCCTTGGAAGTCTGAAACGGCTGGAAGATCGACTGGTGCCGGTCTTCCGAGATGCCCGGGCCGTTGTCGATCACGTCGATGCGGACCATCGCCCGCGCCGCCCCCTGCGCCGGAAGATAGATCGCCTTCACCGTCACCGCCCCGGTCTGCGGCTCTACCGCCTCAACCGCGTTCCCCATGAGGTTCACCATCGCCTGATGCATCAGGCTGGGATCAAGCTGCACCGGCGGCATCTCCGGGTCGGCATCGATGATCAGCGCGACGCCGCGCGCGATACATTGGTCGTGCAGCAGCTGCGCGCAGTCCTCGATCAGCGTGCTCACCTTGGTCAGTTCATACTCGAGCGTCCGCCGCGCCGAATACGCCAGCATGTTCAGCGTGAGCCCCATGATCCGGTCGATGTTCCGCTTGAGGATCGCCCACCCCCCGCGCGCGATCTTCAGGTCCTCTTTCTTCAGACCCATCTCGACAACATCCGCCCCGCCGCGCAACCCCTGCAGAATGTTCTTGATGGAGTGCGACAGGCTCGCGACGGTCTCGCCGATCGCCGCAAGCCGCTCGGTCTGCAGCCTCTTGGCAAACCCCTCCGCATTCGCCAGCGCAAGGCCGGTGTGCCGCGCAATCGCATTGAGCAGCGCAAGCTGCTCCGGAGTAAACGTGTAGTTCGCGATCGACGAATCCACGTAGATCGCGCCGAACTTCCGGTCGCCGAATTCGATCGGCGAGCACAGCGCTGAGCGGATATGAAACTGCTGCACGCTGTCGCCCTTGGCAAAGCGCGGGTCGCTCATCGCGTTGCTGCTGAGCACGCCCTCGCTCCCCGTCATCGCGTGCTGCAGAATCGTCTTGGAGACATGGATCCGCGCATCCTTCTTGTCCTTGGGCGCGGTGCGATACTTCACCACCACCGGCCGCGGCGTCTGCGGAATCGCCCCCCCCGCCGCCCCCTTCCCCTTCGCCGCGGGCTCCACCGGGCCCACCGGGTCATCGTTGAGCAGGATGAACCCGCGCTCGGGCTGAAACTCGTTGAACACCAGTTCCATCACCCCCGCGAGCAGTTCCTCGCGGATCATCGTCTGAGCAGTGAGCGCAGTCAGGCGGTAGATCACCTGCAGGTGATGCACCGCGGCGGTCCGCGGCTCGGGTTCGGCAAGAATCACCGAGTCGTCGTTGCTGGCCAGCGTCCGCTCGACCTGCGTGTCCATCTGATCCGGCCGGACTACGCGGATGACATCGCGCGCTTCATCGTCGTCGCGGCGGCCGAACATCCAGAGCGTCGAGCCGGTGCGGATCTGGTCGCCGAGGCGGAGACGGGTCCGCTCGGGGATGCGCACGCCGTTGACGTAGGTCCCGTTCTGGGAGTCGAGGTCGCGGATGTACCACTCGCCCTCATCGGGCGTCAGCTCGGCGTGGCGGCGCGAGACCGTTGTGTCGGTGGTGGGCAGGGCTTCGCTGGAGCGGCCGATGAGCTGCGGCTCGTTGAGCGGGAGGGCGAAGGTCTTGCCCTTGTCGGGCCCCTGGATGACGGTGAGCGTCAGCACGCCAGACGGTACGCAGGCGGGCTCGAACCGAACTCCGCAAAGCAGCAGATAGAGCAGCGGAAAAGGCGAGATCGCCCCCCGTCAGTCGCTGTGCCGCCCGGTCTCACCGCCGCCTTCTCCGCATCGCCGCCACCCCGCCCGCCATCACCATCACCGCCGCGGCACAGGGGGAAGGGATGGGGACAACACTGATTGTGTCAATGTGGAACTCGCCCGGAAAGGTCGTCTGACCAAACTCAAGGAACGAGCCGGTGATATTGGCGTGCAGGGGAACAATAAACCTCGTCCACGGAATAGGTCCCTCTCCGGCCACGAACTCCGCGAAGACAACCTGACCCTCCCACCGGACAGTAAACGTCTCATTGGGTGCCGGGAGTTCACTCCGCACCCAGAAGTTCAATTCATAGTCCTGACCGGCTTGGGTAGGGAGGGTCTGGGAGACGAACTGGAGGGAGGAGGAGGAAAGCTGAGCGTAATAGGTGCCGCTGTGCGGCTCACCCAATTGATTGACCGTGAATTGATTCTGCATCGACATCGGCGCCGGGACGTTCCACCCCGAAAAATTCCCAGTCTCGAACCCACCGTTGAAGACGAGGTTGCCTGCGCTAGCAGGCTGTCCGATAACCGCGGTAAGGCAGACACCAGTCGCGATTGTACATGAAAGGTTCTTCATAATGGTGTCCGTTCAGTCATTCAGGGCTGTCTGTGCAGCCCAGCATATCACGTGATATGCCCTGCCGCAACAAGCCGGGATCGAACTCCGCGGACTTGCATGCAAGCTCTCGCGATTTGCACGAAGGGCCTGACGGTCAAGAGTGTATGAAGGGCGTTCCGCGACTTGCAGATGCCGTGACATCTTGTTACGTTGCATCCTCACCGTCGCTTTGTACGCGCCCAAGACCGGCGTGCGTCCGCGGCACTCCGGTTTCACTTCGTTTTCCCTGGAGATTCAATGAACGTCTTTCTTAGAAGACTCAGCGCTGTCATTGCCGGCGCAGCCGGTGCCTGCACAGTCGCAGCCGCGGCAAGAGGCCAAGCGCTGCCAGTAGCCGGGGCGTGCTGCGTACCCAACGGTAGTTGCACCATAACGACGCTCCATGCGTGTACGCTCCTCGGTGGGGTCTATTCCGAGAGTTCCCCCTGCCCGACGCCCTCGACGCCTCCAACACTGTGCGACCCACGTGCGCCGGGCGTCGCGATGAGTCGGACTGCGGCCAAGCGGCTGCTGCAAGAGAGTGTCATCCATTCGCTCTGGACTGCGGGCGAACCTCTCGATCTCTACAACTCCACTGCTTCACCGATCGCTGAGATGTGGGGGCTGATCGACACGGGCGCGATCATCGCTCCGCACATCGCCCTTGATGTGCGGAGCTACCCAGATCCGGAGGTGGCGGCGCAATATGTGATCGACAAGGTGCAGGAGGCAAAGAATGCCTGGAGCATCGGTGATTATGTCGGCAAGCCGTTCTACTGGGCACTGCGGCTGGATGCAATCGGGCAGAGCACCGACTGGCATGTTGGGCCTGGCGCCTTGCCCCCCTTCACGAACCATGAGGACGACGTTGTGCCGGGCAAGCTCAGTTCGCAGCCGTACATCTATTCCGACAACGATTGGGGTCACCTGGGCCCGATGAACGCGGTCGCCGCGAACGCCGACACATTCACCGTTGTTACCACCGGGGAGTACGACCACGATGGATTCTTTGCGCAGTACAGCGAAGAGTACTACCTCGAACCTTGGGAGGCGACGGTTCAGGTACAAGGCGAGACCGATAGGATCATCACCGGATATCACAAGGTGGCGGATGGCGATGATTGGATCGTCACGTTCACCGTGGACCCCCCGTTCAGCCAGTCGCATATCGCAGGAACGACGTTCCGGATCAAACGGGGGCACCTCAACGATTACAAGCCATGCTACTTCTTCAAGAACGGGTCCAAGGCACTGGAAGTCTGGATGGTCGCGTTCTGCGCCTACCTGGATGGAGCGATCGACTTTCCCCACCCGGTCGCGGTGATCGTCGGGACCGAGGATGTCGGAGCGGTGCCCGTGGACTGGGAGAACTACTTGCATTACTGGGATGACGATCGAGCTGTCGCGAGCGCTGAGGAGGACCCGAATGACATTGAGAACACGGGCTACACGATTGATGGTGTGAATAATCTACGTGATTGGCACACAGCGTTTGCCCCATCGAGTTTCACCCCATTGGGACCTGACTGGAGCCCGGTCAACGAGGAGCTTCACTCCTAATCTGGGCGCGACATTCATCACCGCGTACAACTACCATCGCGAGAAGTCGACATGGATTCCATTGCGGGAGATCTGGCCCGATGCCAAACTGTCGCAGTACCTGATCGGTGACGGTTATGGCGTGACATACTCAGGAGAAACGGAGCCACGCGATGTGCCCGTCGGCCCCGGCGAGTCTGTCTACCACGGCATCCCAACGTGGTATGCGCATGTGAACTGGGACGCCTACAACTGTGTCACAAACCCGCGATTTCCGGAGACATTTGACCCTCACAGCGGGGGCGTGATCCCGATCTGGCAGAACTCAGCGGTTAGCACCACGGGAACTGCGGATGACGGGTCCACGCTCAACGGTCTGAACGAGTTCCCTGTGCAAGCGTTTGGATTACCTCATGGTGAAGACTCTGGTCCTTCGTTTAGCCCAGCATACTACCTGTCAAACGGAATGTCCGTGTTCATCGAGTTTACGGACGGCCCGAACGACAATCTGGTCGTAGAGGCCACTGCGTACGCAGACGGCATCCTCACACTAACATCTAACCTGACTGCGCCAACGGATCCGGGCGATCCGTTCATTATCTACTATCCTTCATATCCTGCATATGTCGAGTACTTCCAGAGCGACGTCCCGTGGCCGCTGATCGAGACCTTCTGCGCCTACTACGAGGAACCTGTGACGGCCGCGGGGTTTTTGGAGACGGGAAAGAAGTGGGCGATGGAGCAGGCGCGGGCACAGACACGAGCGCTGCCGGAGAACCCATACACGCTCACCATCGGCCCCGGCGCGTACGACGGGAACCCGGAGGTTGTCTCACGGTGGGCGACGTATCCGAACGAGCCGTTTACCAGCAAGGACGGCTGGCTTGACGGTGATGACTGGGGCGAGGTGGGCGCGCAAGCGATCGACTACGGCGTGAACCACTTCGACTGGTTCATACCAGGGATCGTCGCCACGGGTGGGACGCCTCATGCCCAACTCGCCGACCATCTATTTACGGCGATGGAAGCGATGCATGAGCATCATCGGGCCAGTCGGCTGCGCTACCGCACAGTGTGGTGCCTGGCGGACTGGAACCTTGACAACGTCATCAGTTTTACTGATCAATCCGCTTTCTATCAAGACTATCTGGATCAGCACCCGGATGCGGACCTCAACGGGGACATGGATTTCACCGAAGACGACATTGACATTTTTTACAACTCCGGAGATTGCGGACTCGATCACATCGTTGATTGCAATGCGAACGATCGCGATGATGCACTCGATATCGCCGAGGGTGATGCGGACCCGCAGGACGAGTTCCCCGACCTCGACACCAACGACAACGGCATCATCGACTTGTGCGAACCCTGCGATGCTGACTGGGACGGCGACCTTGAGGTCGGCGTACCGGATATCTTCGCCTTCCTCAGCGACTGGATGGCTGACACCAACGGAGCGAAGTGCTACGGTGGAACCTGCGGCGTTCCCGCGATCTTCGCGTTCCTGAGTACATGGTTCTCCTACGGGCAAAATCCATGCTATGAATGAACGATGGTGGCGACACTGAGTTGAGCAGCTTCATCGAAGGGGTCCTCGCGCATGCGGGGGCCCCTTTTCATTGCCGTCAGCGCGCTCACTCCATATCCGAACAAATGCCTTGCATTAGCCCTTCTCTCCGGGTACACTTTGCCCCGCTCAGCCGCCAGCCTCAACCCCTCTTCTGCAACGGGTTGGAGGGGGGGCACAGGGCCGAGGCTTCGAGCAGTGCGTGGAGTGCCGGGAGGGAGGGGCGCGCGTGATCACAGTTTGCAAGAGCTCCGCCGCCGCATCAGTGATGCGTCCCCAAAACAGGGTGGTCTTGCGCGCAGCTTTGCGAGTTCACTTTACGCTCGCGCAAACACCTAACCTGCGCACCCGCCGTCAGTTCTGCTCCATCTGGGAGCGGATTCTCAGGTGGCCACAACACCACTCCCTGACGCTCGCGGTTCGTTACCCGATCTCATCCGGCCGGCGATACAGCCGCGCGATGCGGGCCGCGTTGCCCACTTCCGCGCCCCAGTCGTGGCGGAACTCGACGATCGGGTCCATGCCGGGGTTGGCCTCATCGCGCATGAACAGTGAGAAGCTATCCAGCCACAGGCCCGCGCCCGTCCACGGGACGATCTCCTGGCTCAGGCAGCGGAGGCCGAACTCCTTGCAGTCGTTGCGGAACTTTTCGGCCGTCATGCTCGGGCGGCGGCCGCCAAGGATGTGCGGGCCCTCATCGCCCTTGAGGTCTTTGGCATGAACGCCGAGGTTCGAGTGGTGGATGAACCCGATCGCGCCGGGCTTGAGCTTGGTCTTGAGCTGCCGCACATACTCGCGGACGGTTTCATGCTCTACGTGCACCAGCGAGTCCCACGAGATCGCAAAGTCAACCGAGTTGTCCGGCACCGCTTCCAGCGAGCGGCCGTCGTTCACCACGTAGTTGATGTGGTTGTCATCCTTGAACCGCTCGCGGCAGGCGTTCACGCACTTCTCGACAAGGTCGACGATGGTGAGCTTGTTGCAGTGCCGCCGGAGGTAGTTGGTCACGCGGCCGAAGCCGGGGGCGATCTCGAGGATGTGGCCCGCGGGGAGGAAGCTGTGAATCCGCGGCAGGATGCCGCCGTACCAGAGCGACTCGGACCCGCCCCAGGGCTTGGACCACTCATCGCCCGCTTCCGGCCAGTCGTACTGGGACCAGTAGTTGCGGTTGCCGTGGACGTTTGCGTCCTTGATCTTCTCGAGGCTGGGGCCGCCGGCGATGCTCATGGCTTGTCCTCGCGTGAGGGGGGTATGCGTTCGGGCGAGTATAGGGGGATGTGGGATGTGGGATGTGGGATGTGGCTTCGTCCGGAGCACTCGCTCCCCCGCTCACAGCAACGGGGAGAGAGGCGCTCAAACAAAACAGTTCACCTACACCCGGAAGATGGATCCGAGTTTTTTGCCCATCAGGGCCGCCGCGCCGACGAGCGTGACTGTGAGGAGGGCCATGCCCCAGACGCCCATCGCGCTGGCGATGTATGGGCCATCACCGAGGCGGTTGAGGAACATGAAGATCGCCTTCGTGATCGGGAAATCTTCCTGCTGCTGCGCGAGGATCAGCGAGTCCGACACTTCCAGCATGCAGAAGCTGAACGCCAGGAGCGCACCTGCGGTGAGGTTTGCCGCAATGAGCGGGAGGATGACCTTTCGGACGGCGTAGCTCCGCGTCGCGCCCAGGTTCATCGCGGCCTCTTCGAGCTCGCCGGAGGTCTGCTCCAGTCCCGCGACCGTCGCGCGGACGATGTAGGGCAATCGGCGCACCGCGTAGGCGATGATCAGCAGGGGCACCGGGTTGGGGTCGACACCCGTCACCGACACCAGGCCCTCCAGCGGTTGCCCCTTGCCAAACGGCCAGCCGAGCGAGATCGCGACGAACCCGAAGGCCATCACCAGCCCCGGCACGGCGAGCGGGAGCATGCAGAGCGCATCGAGCACGCCGCGGCCGCGGATCTTGGTGCGCACCAGCACGTAGCCGATGAGGATCCCGAGGAAGAGATCGATGATGACCGCCGCGGTCGCGAGCTTGAGCGAGTTGACGATCGACCCGAAGCTCTCGGGGTGTCCGAGCGCGACGCCGAAATGATCCAGCGTGTAGGACGTGGGCAGAACTGTGCCGTACCACTGCCCGGGGGAGGAGAGCGCGAGCAGAATCACCCCCGCGTGCGGCAGCAGCGCGAGCGTTGTGACGGCGGTGAAGAGGCCGGTGACGGCCCACGCCCCGGCGCCGGTCAGCCGACGCTCGCCGCCGGCGCGGGATGCCTTGGAATACATCGCATACGCCCGGCCGCCAAAGACTGTCCGGCCGAGGAAGTAGATCGAGATCGCGGCTACGAGCATGACGAGCGTGAGTGCATAGGGCTCGGCGCTGGTTTCGACTTCCTTCAGGCGGGTGTAGATCTGCACCGGCGTCACGTTCGCGTAGTCAAAGACGAGCGGTGTGCCGAGTTCTGTGAACGACCAGATGAACACGATCGTGGAGCCTGCGAAGAGCCCGGGACGAATCAGCGGGAGCGTGATCGTACAGAACCGGCGGATCGGCCCGCAGCCCAGATTCTCGGCGGCCTCTTCGAGCGCGGGGTCGAGGTTGGCCAGCGCGGCGGTTGCGTTGAGATAGATGATGGGATATAGCGCGAGTGCCTGCAGCGTCACCACCCCCCAGAACTTGGCATTGCCGAGAAAGTCGAACTCGGATCCGAAGAGCGCGTTGATCGCGCCTTCGCGCCCGAGCAGCGCCTGCATCCCCAGCGCGCCGACAAACGGTGGGAGGATGAGCGGGACGAGGATGAGAGATCCGAACACTGCTTTGAATGGGAAGGCGTACTTCGCCGCGCACACCGCCAGGGGCAACGCGATCAGGATTGTCAGCGTCGTCGTCGACACTGCAATCTTGAACGAGTTCATCAATCCCTGCACCAGCTTCGGGTCCTCAAAGACCAGACTCAAGTGCCGCAGCGTGAACTCGCGACCTTCGGGCGTCACGTTTACAAACGCGCCGCCGATCATCAGAAAGATCGGGTAGAGCAGCGTCACCGCGAGCAGCCCGAGCAGTGCCGCCAGCAGCGCGTACTGCGGCACGACACGCGGGACCCGGAACCCTTGCTTTGGTGCAATGACCGCCATGGGGCGGCAGTGTACACGCCGCGCGACCCACCGACCTTGACCGCCACCCCCACTCAACCCAAGCTTGACAGTTCCCGGATCACCCGCTCAAAGTGCTCGCACGATGCATCCAGGCCTCCGGGCCGGTTCCGCATCCCCCAGAGCCTTCGATGCTCGTTCAGTACTCCCCTCGCCTGATCAAGCAGCCCCGCCCGCTCCTCCCACGTCATGCCCTTCCCGCTCACCACGTGCTCCCGCCGCAACACCGACCCGTGCTCGGCCGCGAACCGCGCATACCGCACGGTCTGCGCGACTTCATCGCGCAGCAATGGCTCGCTCAGCACCGGCGACCGCTCCGCAAGTTCGCCAATCCGCTCCAACGCCCGCTCAAACGCCTCCGCCGGCGCAGCCACATACCTCCCCCGTTGCTCTTCATTCCAACCTTCGGGAACGGGCACCGGCGGCATCAGGTCCGTGAAAATTGCCGTCGCATTGCGCACCCCCGGCTCTTCCCTTCGCGGCACCCGGCATGTCCGCCGAAGTTCCAGATCTGCGTCCCCCAGCTCCTCGAGCCACGGCCCCAACCGCAGCGACTCATCGCCAAACACGTGCAGCGATGCCGCCCGCGCATCCCACCCCCGCGCACCCGCCGGGTTCCACGCCGCCTCCGCAGCGTGCGCAAGCCCGATCATCGCCACCGGCCACTGCTGATGATGCCCGGCATCTCCCCAATCCGTGATCAAAAATCCCGGCGCACGCCGCGCACTCCCCACGCCCTCACCCGCGCTCGCAAACCCCTGCTCCGCCGCGGCCGAAATGTTCTCGCGCCGCTCCGTCGTCCGACCCACAATGGATCGCCAGCTCGATGTGCCCGGACACACCCACGGCTCCATTCCCGCCGCGCGCAGTTCATTACACCACTTGCCAAACACCGCATCTGGCTCGTATCCCCACGCAAGCCCGATCAGATCCCGCGGCAGGTCTTTCAACGATGCCGGATGCGAGAGCGCGATATCCGCCCAGAACATCGGCCTTCGCCCAAGGCCCTGCACGATCCGGCAGGTCTTGTTCACAAACTCGACATACACCGACACCCGCCCCGCCTCGCCCCCGCCGCGACGCACCACCTCCACCCGGCTCCGGCCGCAGCCAATATCGAACGTTTCATCACACCCGATGTTGACGAGGTGCGATGCGAAGCAGGGCGTCAACTGCGACAGCAGGTCGCGCACAAACTCTTCACTCTCCGGCAGAACCGGACACAGCGAGAATGGCCCCTTCCGCGGATACTCCAGAAACTTCCACTCCGCATCCCCCTCGATCTCCGCCATCGCGTTGTATCGCGGCAGCTTCAACCAGTGCGCCAGATGCCCGAAGCAGTTCTGGTTCGCTGTGAGCTCGACGCCCCGCTCGCGGCAATATCCATCCAGCTCCCGCGTTTCCGATGGCAGAATCGCCGACGACCCTCGCCACGCATCCTCATGCCCCGCATACGCAAACGTGTGCTCGGTATACAGCTGCAAGTGGTTGAACTTCAGCGACGCAAGCAGATCCACGGTCTGCTTCAGCGAATCCAGTGTCGGAACCTTGTTGCGAGACACATCAAGCATCACACCGCGTTTGCTGAACCCCGGCTCATCATCGATCTCGATCGCCGCGAGCCGCCGCGGATACTGCCGCACCAGCTGCGCGAGCGTCCGAATCCCATTCATCGCTCCGCGCGCGCTCCCCGCGCGGATCTCCACGGCGGGCCAGCGCGAAACCGTCGCCGTCCACGGCCGAACCGTCAGCCGATACGCCTCATCACGCTTCACCCGCGGATCCGCCGTCTCGACAGACAGCCACCCACGCATCTCCGGCAGTTCGGCCATCAGGCGGAGCTCGCCCCCGGGCCTGAGCAATGCTTCTCGGAGCTGCGCCGGTACATCCGCCGCGCCCGACTGCACAACCATCCGCCGCGGCGTCGGCAACAGGATCGGAGCCGGAAGCGTGCCCATGAACAAGCCTATTGCCACCGCCCCCGGCCCAGTCATCTCTATTGGTGCCGAATACCCTTCTATTGACCGTTTTCCGCCGCGCCGAACTCGCGAGCGATAAGAACCGCCCGTGCCGCGATGCGTATAGACGCGGCCTTCGCCGTGCCGGGCCAATTGGGCGAGATTCGCCCGGTTGTCTTTGCATGACCGCGGGCTCGAAGTAAACTGGCGGTGCCGGGTTCATCGGGGCGTTCGCCCCAAACTCTTGTCCGTGACCCTGGCACTGGTCCGATCGGAGGCGTGGATGGCTTGGAATCGTTCTGTTCGTACCCGTAGCCGGGTTGTCGTGTGCGCGCCCTTTGTGGCGGTCACATCCCTGCTGGCCGCCGCTGGTCAGGCTTCGGCCATCGCCGATGCCGCCGCAGCCCAACCTGCCTCGAGTCTCCATCTTCGCGTCGGCACCATTGCAACCACCCCGGGCACCAATGTGCTCGTCAACGGCCACGGGATAACCCCGGATCGTCGTCATGTCGTCCAGTTCGACGGCCCGATGACCCCTGAGCGCAGCGAGATCATCGCAAAGTCGGGCATCACCCTCGGTGAATATCTCCCGGACAACTCCTGGATCGTCCGCCTCGACAAAGCAAGCGCGGCCGCGCTCGCCGTGCTCCCGTTCGTGACCTGGGTCGGAGAGTTCGATGCCGCCTGGAAGATCGACCCGGAACTGGCCATTCGCGCATACGCAACCCCGGACCGCCAATCGCTCGCCGCGCTTGGCCTGTGCCAGGTTGTCGTCGTCGTCTTCAACGGCGAAGCGCCCGACGAAGCGCACGACGCTCTGCTCAAGGCCGGCGCACAGATCCTCGAATCCAGCCTGTGTGGCTCTCAGTGGATGATCGACGCCGTGCTCCCGCCCGCCGCGGCACGCGGGCTCGCATCCATTCCTTCTATTCAGTTCATCGAAGATGCTCCCGAAGGGTCGCTCCGAAACGACTCCAATCGCTGGATCGTCCAGAGCAACGTCAGCGGCCAGACCCCCATCTGGGATCGCGGCATTCAGGGGCAGGGACAGGTTGGCGGCCTGATCGACGACACGCCGTACGAAGGCCACTGCATGTTCGATGACACTCCTGCGCCAGGCACCCCCGGCCACCGCAAGTTCATCGGCTGGCGCAACGCCACCGGCCCCGGCTTCCACGGCACCCACACCGCCGGCACAATGGCCGGCGATCGATCCCCCTTCGGCGCGTACACCCTGCACGACGGGCTCGCCTTCGCCGCCAAGATCTCCTTCTCCGGCCTCGACGCCGTCGTCAGCTCGCCGTCCACCCTTCAGCCGCGCCTCGAGAACCAGCACGCCGATGGCGCTCGTGTGCACTCCAACTCCTGGGGCGATGACGGAACCACCGCCTACACCACCTGGTGCCGGCAGATCGACCTGTTCACCTGGGCCAACGAAGAGAGCGTCGTGGCCTTCGCTGTGAGCAATCTCTCGAGCCTGAAGACCCCCGAGAACTCCATCAATGTCCTCGCAGTTGGCGCATCCAACGATGCTCCCAACCAGGGCACTATCAGTTCTGGTGGGCAGGGCCCCACCATCGACGGCCGCCGCAAGCCGGAGATCTACGCGCCCGGTTCCGGCACCGTCTCCGCCACGACCAGCGGGCAGTGCAGCACCGCCAGTGCAAGCGGCACTTCGATGGCGTGTCCAGCAATCTCCGGTGCCGGCCTGCTCGTCCGCCAATACTTCACCGATGGCTTCTACCCTTCCGGTGCAGCCGTCCTCAATGACAGCTTGGTCCCCTCCGGCGCGCTCATCCGCGCCGTGATGCTCAACGGCACCGTCGATATGTCCGGCGTCTCCGGCTATCCCACCAACCGCGAGGGTTGGGGCCGCCTCATCCTCGATAATGGCCTCTACTTCCCCGGCGACGCCCGCGGCCTGCACGTCACCGACATCCGAAACGCGCAGGGCCTCACCACCGGGCAGCAGGTCGAGCAGCAGATCATCTGTAACAGCCCCGGACAGCCCCTCCGCGTCACCCTCGTGTGGACCGGCCCCGCCGCCACCGTCGGCGCTTCCAACCCGGTCATCAACAACCTTGACCTCGAAGTCGTTGGTCCCTCAAGCTCGGTCTATCGAGGCAACGCCTTCACCTCCGGGCAGTCCTCAGTCGGCGGAGTCGCTGACCTCAAGAACAATGTCGAGCAGTTCCTGCTCAATACCCCCGACGCAGGAACCTACACCATCCTCGTCAAGGGCACGACCGTCAATCAGGGTCCCCAGGGCTACGCCCTTGTCATCACCGGCGACGTCACCGATCCCTGCGGTGCCCCCGCCTTCATCGACCAGCCCCGCTCGGTCAACATCGATGAAGGCCTCGCCGCCATCTTCTCTGTAGACGCTTCGGGCGATGACCTCGCCTATCAGTGGCGGCTTGCTGGTTCGCCCCTTCTTGATGATGTCCGCATCAGCGGTTCCTCCACCGCCACCCTCACTATCGACCCCGTCACTACAGATGATGCCGGCTTGTACGACGTCATCGTCTCCAACGCCTGCGACGATGTCGAAAGCGACCCCGCGGAACTCACCGTCAACATCGTGAACACCTGCCCTGCTGACCTCGACGGAATCGAGGGCCTCGGCGTGCCCGATATCTTCCAGTTCCTCGCCCTCTGGTTCGCGGGAGATGCGCTCGCAGACTGGGATGAGCAGGATGGCATCGGTGTGCCTGACATCTTTGCCTATCTCTCCGACTGGTTTGCCGGCTGCTGATGCCGCTCCGAGCAGCCGCCACGCAACGCGCCCTAACCGTGCCCCTCAACCGTGCCTCCAAACCGCGTCCCCCCAGCCGGTCGCGATGACTCGCCTTTCAACGCACTGATCGCCTCCCTTTTTGAGGACAGCCCTCCATGACACGCCGCGCACGATCGATTTTCCCCGCCCTCCTCCTCGCGATCACCGGGCTCGCCGCTCCGGCCATCGCCGCGGATGTCCACTCCGCTGGCTCCGGCCAGGTGGCCGCCGCGCGTGCGAGTTTCTCCGCCCGCATGCCCGCCGTCGAAATGCACACCAACGGCGGCCTTACCACCGTGTACGGACCGGCCTTCTCCCGCGGCGTCTCGGCCCAGGACAGTGCCGCACGTTTCGCCCGCCAGCACACCCCCATCTTCGGCACCCAGTACGCCGACCTGACCGCCCGCGGGCTCAACGCCGACGGCACCCACCTCCTCCCCGTTTCCTACGACGCCGCCACCGATTCCTATCGCTTCACCCTTGTGAACTACTCCCAGGTTCGCGACGGCCTCCCGGTTTGGCGTTCAGACCTGCGTCTGCTTGTCCGCAACGATGCGGACTTTCCGCTCGTGCTCGCCAAGTCAGCGCTCAAGGACCTCGGCGCGTTCCAGCCGGCTCAGGGCCTGCGAGACAAGGCCATCACCGAAGTCGCCGCCACCGAGTCCGCTCTCGAGATCTTCCCCGCGCTCAACAACTTTGAGCCCGGACGCATGGTCATCTTCGCCGGAAGCCCCGATGTCCCCGCCGCGCCCATCCTTGCATGGGAAGTGATCGGCAATGGACCCGCCGGCGCAGACGGAGTCCCGCAGCGCTGGCTCTTCATCGTTGATGCCATCTCCGGCGCAGTGATCTACCGCGAAAGCCTCATCGCCCACGTCGATGTCAACGGCAATGTCAGCGCCTGGGCAACCTCCACCAGCCGCGCGGGAGTCTGCGACCCCGCGACCCTCCAGCCCATGCCCTACGCCCGCGTGCAGGTCACCGGCGGCAACTTCTCCTACACCGACATCGACGGCAACTACACCATCCCCCACGGCGGCAGCGCGCCCGTCACCGTCACCTCTTCCCCCCGCGGCCAGTTCTTCCGCGTCTACAACCAGGCCGCGACCACCAGCGAGCTCTCGCAAAGCATCACCCCGCCCGGGCCCGCAAACTTTGTTCACAACCCCGGCGTCACCACCGAAGCCACTCTGGCCGAGGTCAACGCCTACATCCACTCCAACGTCGTCCGCGACTACACACTCGCGTTCAACCCATCGTTCCCCTCCGTCGCCACAAGCTCCGAGTTCCGCGTCAACGTGAACATCGCCGACAGCTGCAACGCGTTCTACGACGGATCATCGATCAACTTCTTCCTCGCCGGCGGCGGTTGCAACAACACTGCGTTCGCCACCGTTGTGCACCACGAGTACGGCCATCACATCGTCAGCGTCGCCGGTTCCGGCCAAGGCGCCTATGGCGAGGGCTTTGGCGACGTCATGGGTGTCCTCATCACCGATGAATCCTCCCTCGGCCGCGGCTTCCAGTCCTGCGCCTCGGGCCTTCGCAACGCCAACAACGGCTGCATCTACTCCCCCGCCAACTGCTCCTCCTGCGGCAGCGCGATCCACACCTGCGGACAGATCCTCTCCGGCAGCGTCTGGGCCATCCGGACCAACCTGCTCGCCTCCAACCCCGCGACCTACCGCCAGATCATCTCCGACATGGCTGTGAACTCCGTCCTCCTTCACCAGGGGACATCCATCGCCAACGACATCGTCATCGACTTTCTCACGCTCAACGACAACGACGACGACATCACCAACGGCACACCCAACTACTCACAGATCGCCGCCGGGTTCACCACCAAGGGCTTCACGCCGCCGGTGCTTCCCGCCCTCGGCTTTGCCTATCCCGGCGGCCGCCCGCAGGTCGTCTCGCCCTCCGGCGGAACCAGCATGATCGTCGAGGTCTCCGGTGTCACCGGCATCCCCCAACTCAATACGGGCACTCTCACGTACGACAACGGCTCGGGCTTTGTCACCGTGCCCATGACCCAGATCGACCAGAACGTCTACCGCGCGGACTTCCCCGCCACGCCCTGCGGCACCCCCATCCGCTACTACGTCTCGGCGCGCACGGTCGGCAACGTGGTTGTCTCCAACCCCATCACCGCCCCCGCCGAGTTCCGTACCTCCGTCGCGGCAACCGGCACCGAATCCGTCTTCGCCGATGCGCTTGAAACCAACACCGGATGGACCGTCGGTGCCCCCGGCGATCTCGCGACCTCCGGCATCTGGCTCCGCACGAATCCCACCGGCGCGTTCGCCAGCGGTCTCCAGTCGCAGCCAGAAGACGACGTCACGCTCGACCCCGGCATCAACTGTTTCGTCACCGGCAACGCCGCCCCCGGCGCCAACGCCGGAACGCAGGATATCGATGGCGGTGCAACAACTCTCACCAGTCCCATCTTCGATCTCTCCTCTGCCGCCGCTCCCACCATCGCCTACTGGCGCTGGTACTCCAACCACGCGGGTGCGGCACCGGGCGCCGACACCTTCGTCGTCTCGATCTCCAACAACGGCGGCACCACCTGGACCACCGCCGAGACCGTCGGCCCCTCCGGCCCCGAAACCGAAGGCGGCTGGTACTTCCGCCAGTTCAACGTCGCGGATATCCTCCCGCTCACCGCAAGCATGCGCATGCGCTTTGTCGCCGCGGATCTGGGCGACGGCTCCCTCGTCGAAGCCGCTCTTGACGAGTTCCTCGTCACCACCTTCACGTGCGATGCCGCCTGCCCGGGCGACTTCAACAACGATGGCGTCATCGGCGTACCCGACATCTTCGCCTTCCTGGCCGCGTGGTTTGCCGCCGATCCCGCGGCGGATGTCGACGGCAACCCTGGCATCACCGTCCCGGACATCTTCGCCTTCCTCTCCGTGTGGTTCACCCCCTGCCCCTAAACCCTATCGCCACGCGACCCATGCCGTTCAGAGCGAGTCCGAGAATCTCCTGCGCGCTGTTCTTCCGGAAGTTCCTAGCCCCCCCATCCGCCGCACGGTATCTTGAACTGCTCTGAATACACCCATCCGTGAGCGCCTTGCCGCTCACTCCGAATCCGGTTCTTCTTATGCGCATGAATCTGTTCAGCGTCTGCGCTCTCACCACAGCCGTCTCCGGCGCCGCCGCTGGCCCCTCGCCCGCGCGCGACGAGATCAGCCGCCGCCCCGATTGCATCGTCCAGCCGCACCCCGGGCCCCAGACCGCCTTCCAGTTTGCCTTCGACCGCTTCGTCAAAGCCTCTACTGACCCCGAGCGCACACGCGGCTCCCTCCTGCTCCGGCTCGGCGGTGCGCCAACCTGCTATCCCGATGATCTCTCCCCCGAAGAGTGGGAAGCGATCTTTCAGGCAACCGGCCTCCTGCCACCTGGCGATGGCGGCGGCGATGGTGTGCAGGTCCGCTACTACACCGAACCCAGCGCGTGGCTCGGCGAAGCGCAGATTGATACCGCCGGCCGCGCCCAGGCCGCGAGACTCACCTATTCCTTCCCCGATGACGGCACGACATGGGGCCTGAGCGCCTCAGGCTTCCCCACCGGCCCCAATGTCCTCAACGCCAACCTGCTGGCCACCTTCGGCGACACCGATCGCGGGCGCGAACACATCCGCCAGGCCATCGCCTCCTGGAGACTCCACTCCGGAGTGGCCTACACCGAAGTCGCCGACAACAACAGCCCGATGGATCAGCTTGTCGGCCGTGTCTTGGTGCGCGGCGACATTCGCATCGGTTCAACAGACCTCAACGCCAGCGTTCTGGCGTATAACGCCTATCCCCTGGGAAGCGGAAGCACATCCCTGTCGGGAGGCGATATGTGCCTCAACTCTCAATACTTCCTCCCCGCCTACTTCGGCGGACCCGGAAGCGACTTCCGATACTTCCGCAACACCATCGCCCACGAGCACGGCCACGGACTCGGGCTCCGCCACAGCGTCCCCTGCGACGTCACCAAAATCATGGAGCCCCAGGTCGGCGGCACCATCCAGGGCATCCAGATCGACGACATCCGCGGCGGCCAGCGCAACTACGGCGACCGCTTTTCCGGCAACATCTCCGGCATCACCGCCGCCCCGCTCGGAGAGCTTGCCTCCCCCACGCCGCGCTCCATCTTCCTCTCTTCCCTCTCTACCAACAGCTTCAACGGATACAACAACAGCTCCGAGGATTGGTTCACCTTCACCCTCGCGACTCCGCGCACAGTCACCATCATCGCCGGTCCCTACGGCGGCGTCTACTCCGCGGCCCCGCAAAGCTCGGGCTGCAACGGCTCCCCGCTCATCGAGATCGATGCGCAGGCCACCGCAAACCTCCGGATCGAGCTGCGCCGCCCCGCAAACACGCAGATTCAGTTCGCCAGCGCCAATGGCCGCGGCTTCCCAGAGACGCTCAACGCCGGAACCCTCCCCGCCGGCACCTACTTCGTCAAGGTCCGCGACATCAACACCGTCGACATCCCCAATAATCAGCGCGTGCAGCTTTACAACCTCACCATCCAGGTCGACTCCGCGCCCCTCCCGCCCCTCGCCGTCGCCGGCATCAACAAGCGTGTCGCCGCGAACACCGACTGCTGGCTCATAGGCCACATCAACTCCCGCGCGCAGGCTCCCGGTGCCACGATCTCGTCGTACAGCTGGGACCTCGATGCTGATGGCGTGTTCGAAGCCAGCGGCTCCCCCACTACTTTCCAGTATGTCTCCAACGGAACGCACCAGGCGACGCTCCGCGTCACCGATTCAAGCGGCACCACCAGCACCGACTCCATCAGCGTCGCCGTCTACAACGCCGTGACGTCCGTCGCTTCAGTCTTCCCGCCCGGTGCATCGCCCGGCACCACGATCCCCGTCACGATCCACGGGACCAACTTCAAGGGCGTCACCGCTGCTTCACAGGTGACCGTGTCCGGTTCGGGCGTCTCCGTCAGCGGCACCCCCGTCGTCAACCACCTCGGCACACAGATCTCTGGCCTCTCCGTCACCGTCACCGCCGGCGCATCCCTCGGCGCTCGCAATGTCTCGATCACCAACTCTGACGGGCTTGGCTCCGCCGGCACCGGCATCAACACCTTCACCGTCGGCAATGTCTCCGGTGCGTGCTGCTTCGGCACTTACTGCGTCGTCACCACCCAGGCGGCTTGCGCCTCCGGCGGTGTCTGGCAGGGGGGCGGCACCGCGTGCGGCACAGCCGGCAACCCCACCACTTGCTGCCGCGCCAACTTCGACGGCGTCGACGGCGTCACCGTCCCGGACATCTTCGCCTTTCTTTCCGCCTGGTTTGCGGGCAATCCCGCGGCCAACATCGACGGTGTCAACGGCGTCGCCGTCCCCGACATTTTCGCCTTCCTATCCCTGTGGTTCGCTGGCTGCCCCGGCTGAGCCTCCAAACCCTCTGCCGCACCCTCCAACGCTCCGCTCAAGCTCCGAGAACTCGCCCGATCCGTGAGGATGGCGCGAATTTTGTTGACACATCCCCCATGCGTGTGGCATGATTGCTTCGCTCTGGTGGATGGAGAGAGACCCCTTCCTCCAAAGCAGTTCGCGTTACCACGACGGCTTGTGCCGTTCGTGGAGGGTCGCCGCCGCTCCCATTCAGGGTCGCGCGGTGGGTCTTTGGCGTGCATGCGGGCCGCACATCGTTCTTTGCCCGCAACAAGAGGAAGTGAAGTATGAAAGCTCCAGTTTTGTTCGCTTTGATTGTCGCCGCGGCCGCCGCATCCGCTCAGGCCAGCAGCCCCACGATCACCTGGGAGCCCATCCCCGAGGACAGCGGCTTCGTCCCCCGCAGCGCGTTCTCCTCCGTCTTCAGCGCCATCTCCGGCCCCTACGCGGCCTTTTCGGCCGCGACCGGCAGCCTTGGCTTTGACGACTACCAGTCAACCTTCACCGATGGCGACTCTTTCGCTCTCCAGTCGATGCGCTTTGTGGGCGGCGTCACCAGCGTCGGCGGAATCATGACCTTCGATTTCTTCGACACCGATGACATCCTCGTCAGCACCACCTCGCTCGGCCTTCCTTCTGCCGGCAACTTCATCTGGACGATCACCTTCGAGTCCGCCCCCGGCCTGAAGGACTCAGATTTCTTCATCCCCGCCAGCGGCTACCTCCAACTCACCGCTGGTGCCGCGACCACCGGGCAGTGGTTCCTCTCGACTTCGCTCCCCACCGTCGGCACCGAGAGCCGCGAGCCTGGCGAAGGTTCCCTCACGACTCAGTCTCACCGGTTCGAGCTCAATGTCCCCACCCCCGGCGCGCTCGCGCTCCTGGGCATGGGCGGGATCGCCGCGCTCCGCCGTCGTCGCTGATCCGTTCCTGATCTCGTGATTCCTCTCCGGCCGCGCTCGCGGCTTCGCAACACCAGCGGAGTCACGGGCGCGGCCGGTCCTCTTTCCATACAGCCTACTCCCCGCGCGAAAGAAAGCGGCCGACGCATCACCCGATGCGCCGGCCGTCGTTCATCGAACATGTTCTTGAAAGTTACCTCAGGACCGAACGCTTACTTCGCCGCCTTCTCTGCCGGCATCAGCACCGCATCGATCACGTGGATCACGCCGTTGCTTGAGTCAATATCCGTCTTGATGATCGTCGCCTTGTCGGCCATCGCCTTGCCATCCTTCAGGCTGATGGCGATCTCCTGACCCTGCACGGTCTTGAGCGTCTTGCTCGCGACGACCTTGTCGGAGAACACGCGCCCCGGCACCACGTGGTACGTCAGGATCGCTGTGAGCTTGCCTTTGTTCTCCGGCTTCAGCAGGCCTTCCACTGTACCGGCGGGCAGCTTGGCGAACGCCTCATCTGTTGGCGCAAACACAGTGAACGGGCCCTCGCCCTGCAGCGTGGATGCCAGCCCCGCGGCCTCGACCGCCGCGCACAGCGTCTTGAACTTCCCCGCCTGCATCGCGGTGGCCACGATGTCGATCGTGCTCGGCATGATGACCGTATCGATCACATGAATCACGCCGTTGCTGCACTGAATGTCCGTCGCCGTCACCGTCGCGCCGTCGATCATCACCTTGCCGTCGGCGGCCTTCACGTCAATCCACTGGCCCGCCAGCGTTGCCCAGCCGGTCTGCTTCACCACATCGGCGGCCAGGGCCTTGCCCGATACCACGTGATACTTCAGCACGCCCTGCAGCAGCGGCTTGTTCTTGAGCAGCGCGTCCAGAGTCTTCGGATCAACCTTGGCAAATGCCGCGTTCGTCGGCGCAAACACTGTGAAAGGGCCCGGCCCCTGCAGAGCCTCAACCAGGTCCGCGGCCTTGATCGCCGAGACCAGCGTCGAGAAGTCCTTGTTCCCCATCGCCGTCGCCACGATGTCCTGTGCGCTCTGCGCTTCCACGGCAGCTGACTCGGCGCGGACGGCCACCTTGTCAAAGTTCGCTGCCGCAACCGCAAAGCCCGCACAGGCAGCCAGGCTGGCCGCAACAAAACCAATCTTGAAGACACGATTCATGGGAGGTCCTTTCGGGATCAATCGAAAAGACGGCTCCCGGGGCAGTCAGTCGATGAGCACACGCTCACCACCGCTGTCGCGAAGGGCCCGACGCTCCAGTGGGTCCGCCTGCCGCGGTGCCGTCCGGAGATACGTGCATGCGAGTTCGCCGCCCCCCCGCACCCGGATTCAATCCCGGGCGCCCTGTTCGCTCTCTCTCCTCTCCACGATCATGCAAAAACCGCCCCGCGAGCGTTCACTCGCGAGGCGGCTTCGTCCATCCCTGGATCCCAATCGGCGCGCCCAAAACACACCTTGCGCTCCGACGCTCTACAGATTCACCCGGCCCGCGGCGCCCGCGGCGGCCTTCCGATGGTGAAAGCCGCAGTGCTCTTCCACCCCCGACGCGACCACGAGACGCCGATCGGCGGCACATCCATCGCAATCCCGACGGGTTCCCCCGCGCCCGAGGGCACAACGCTTTCCACTGTGCAAGTCTCGCCGCCCACCTCGCACGTCTCA